>CAYVED010000019.1:0-40693 GCA_964449975.1 uncultured Muribaculaceae bacterium | reverse complement strand
CCTTAACTTGTGCAAAGAAGAATTTGTTTTTTCCTTTTCTCCGTTTTTATGAGCTTGCCGAAAGCGAAAAAGATGTAGAACGCTACATAAGCGAAAATGTCCAGAGAACAGAGTATGGATATTATATGAGTAAGATAAAAAAATACGCAACCGTAACAGCCTACCTGGGGTGAGCTGTCTATGCTATTATTGCACACTGCTGTTTTACTCTGCGCTACTTGTGTTATCGACGGCAGTTACAATCATTTCTGCCGCACTGCAAAGCTCCCCTTCCTCAGCACTCTTTGATTCCAGAGTGAGAGTGCCTTTACTTTTTATTTTTACTGCAAGCGATAGGCCCGTTACCGGGTGTTCATCAAGTAGCGCAATATTGCCGGCCACCTGTAATGTCTTATAGTGCGCACCGGTTCCCCACTTTCCGTCATCCGCATAAGTAACTGATTCCGGTGCCCATCCCCTATCTCCAGAACCATCGATCCAAATTGCCCTTATAGATACTCCTTTTTCTGTCCGGTAGGTTCTTTCCAGCCAGGTACCCTTATTACCTGATACTGTTTTTAGTTCAGTAACCCTCATCTTCCCATTATACCAACCCTTAACCTCGGGGAGAGTAATACAAGGTGCTGCCGAAACACAAGAAGAGAGTAAAATCGAAATAACCGAGAGCAGAAAGAGCTTTGTCAAAAGTTTTAGCACAGCATGCCTACCTCCGTGAGCTATATTAAACTCTAAGGATTTTCTTAAAAATCACCTATACCGTTATTTTACCACCTCTTTTATAAAAATGGAATTAAAAATATCCGTAAATTGTTATTTATTGTATATTTGTCCTGTCAATAGAATATTATGAAAATAAATATAACGCCGCGTACTCTTGCCCAGTATTTTAACGACTCGATTGTAAAATATGCAGACAATAAATCATTCGGGATAATAAACGGGGAGAGCCTTACATATAAAGAATTCGGAGAAAGGGTTAACAGCCTTATAGATACAATTAACAAGAACGGTATCGGGAGAGGCGATAAAATAGCTATTCTGGGAGGCAGTATGCCAAACTGGCCGGTATCATATATGGCGGTAACAACATCCGCAAGGATAGTCGTTCCGCTCCTGCCTGATTTCACTGCTTTTGAAATAGCCAACATATTGGAGCATTCCTCCGCAAAAGCCATCATAGTATCGAAAAAACTCATATACAAATTATCCGATTCGATAAAAGACAAAATGAATCTGATAATCAGCATGGATACCCTTCAGGAACTTAAAGTGGCTCCGGATAATAATCCTGCCGGGAATGAAACCGTTCCTCGGTCTGTCAGCCCCGCTCCTCCGGAAGTTTCGGATATAGCGTCCATAATATACACGTCGGGAACATCAGGAGCTTCAAAAGGCGTAATGCTTACGCACGCCAATCTTACTTCCAATATAGAAATGACAAAACACCTGTTCGCCATAAGCGAACATGACGTATTCCTTTCATTCCTTCCGCTTTCGCATGCCTACGAATGTACCCTTGGAATGCTTTATCCTTTCTCGGAAGGTGCATCCGTCTCATATCTCGACGGTGCGCCCACTCCTTCTCTGCTCATGCCGGCCCTGAATAAAATAAGGCCTACATGTATTTGCAGCGTACCTCTTATAGTTGAAAAAATCTTCAAGAACAAAGTAAGGCCGATGTTCACCAAAAACTGGATAATGCAGGTACTTTATTCCATAATGCCGGTAAGGAGAATTTTACACAAAGTAGCCGGAAAAAAAATGCTGGAAATGTTCGGAGGCAGGCTGCGGTTTTTCGGAATAGGCGGTTCCAAACTGGATGCAATGGTAGAGAGATTCCTGCGCGATGCCGGATTCCCTTACGCGATAGGCTACGGCCTTACGGAATGTTCGCCACTGATAGCCGGACAGGTAGACCCGGTTGTTTTCCAGTCCACAGGGCCTAAACTTTACGGCATGGAGATGAAAATACACGAACCCAATAGAGAAGGTATCGGGGAAGTTATAGTAAGAGGGCCTAATATAATGCAGGGATATTATAAGGATCAGGCCAAAACCGAGGCAGCTTTCCTTCCCGACGGATGGTTCCGTACAAAAGATCTGGGGAAATTCGATAAAAAAGGGAATCTTTACATAAAGGGACGTGTAGACAACATGCTTCTAGGCCCCAACGGGGAGAATATATATCCGGAAGAGATAGAGTCGGTAATAAACGATAATGATTTTGTTCTGGAATCCCTGGTCGCCAAAATAGGGGACAAACTGATTGCCAAAGTGCATTTTAATTATGAACAGATAGCCGCTCTTATAGATTTTAAAGAGGTGGACGCGGAAATAAGAAAAAGTTTAAGCGAAAAGTATGAGAAAGTGAGCGCCCAATACGAGCAATTGCATCTTAAATATGAAAAGTGGAAAGAAGAACGCGGGTACAGGAGCGATAAAGCCAAACAATCCAGGCACAATAAAGATACCAAAGTAAGGGAGGAAATCGTGGTAACCTTCCAGGATAAACTTGATAAAGTACGGAAAGAATTATTGCAATATGTAAACGACAGGGTAAATAAGAGTTCCAGGATCAGCGAAATAATAGAACAACAAGTTCCGTTTGAAAAAACCGCAACCCAGAAAATCAAACGATATTTATATACATAAATAATATACTAAACATTCAGGAATACCAGTTTATCATTCCGGCAATCGACCTTAATATTATTCTCTTTTGAGATACCTCCGCTTATTATTTTGGTAGCAAGCTCGTTAATAAGTTCTTTCTGTAAAAGCCTCTTTACGGGACGCGCCCCGTAGGCAATATCATATCCTTTGGATGCCAGATATTCAAGGGCTTTGTCGGTGAAAGAAAGAATTATTCCCTTTTCACCCAGCATCTGCACGATCTGATGTACCTGCAACATAAGAATCCCCTTTATATCGTCTTGCGTAAGCGGTTCAAACATTATAATCTCATCTATTCGATTAAGGAACTCCGGCCTTACGCTGCGTTTGAGCACTTCTAGCACGGCGTTCCTGCAATCCGCAAGCGCCTTCTCCTTGTTTACATCGTTTATCCTTGTCATATAATCCCGGATAATATCGCTCCCCACATTGCTGGTCATGATAAGTATAGTATTCTTAAAGTTTACGGTACGCCCTTTCCCGTCGGTGAGACGTCCGTCGTCAAGAACCTGCAAAAGCACATTGAATACATCCGGATGAGCCTTTTCTATCTCATCGAAAAGAACCACCGAATAAGGTTTGCGCCTTACCGCCTCTGTAAGCTGCCCTCCCTCGTCATAACCTACATATCCCGGAGGCGCACCTACAAGCCTCGTAACGGCAAAGCTTTCCTGGTATTCGCTCATATCTATCCTTGTCATAAGATTCTCATCATTGAACAGGAATTCGGCCAGGGCTTTAGCAAGTTCCGTTTTACCTACGCCTGTAGTACCGAGAAACAAGAACGAGCCTAACGGTCTTTTTTCATTCTGTAATCCGGCGCGGGAACGCCTTACCGCATCTGAAACCGCCTTAATGGCTTCATCCTGCCCTATCACCCTCTTATGCAGTTCTTCCTCCAGATGAAGAAGTTTATCTTTCTCGCTCTGCAACATCCTTTTAACCGGAATGCCCGTCCATTTCGCAACCACTTCCGCTATATCCTCCGGAGTAACCTCCTCATTAATAAGAGGATTCTCATTTTCAGCACGTTTTTTATCCAGCCCTTCTATCTGCGCCTGCAACTCCCCTATTTTCCCGTATCTTATCTCCGCGACCTTGGCATAATCCCCGTTGCGCTCGGCCTCGTCAGCCTTAACTTTCAGCACCTCTATCTCCTGCCTTTTGCTCTGAATATTATCCAGAAGGGATTTCTCTTCCCGCCACTGCTTATCATAAACTTTCTGCTCCTTTTGAAGTACTTCGAGCTGGGTTGCTATGTCGGTGAGCTTAGGGGATTTCCCTTCCCTCTTAATTGCCGCACGTTCGATTTCGAGCTGTTTTATCTTCCTGTTAAGTTCATCTATCTTTTCCGGTACGGAATTCATTTCAAGACGCAGCTTGGAAGCCGCCTCATCTATAAGGTCTATTGCCTTATCGGGAAGAAACCTGTTAGTAATATACCTGTGGGAAAGATCTACGGCAGCTATTATAGCATCATCTTCGATCCTAACCTTATGATGGTTCTCATACTTCTCTTTGAGCCCCCTCAATATTGAAATACTCTCGGCCGGAGTAGGCTCGTCCACCATAACCATCTGGAACCGTCTCTCAAGGGCCTTATCCTGCTCGAAATATTTCTGATACTCATCCAGCGTAGTTGAACCTACGGTGCGCAATTCCCCCCTTGCCAGCGCGGGTTTAAGAATATTGGCGGCATCCATTGCTCCGCTGCTTTTACCGGCCCCCACGAGAGTATGTATCTCATCTATATATAATATGATCTCTCCCTCGCTTTCGATAACCTCCTTTACCACGGCTTTAAGCCTCTCCTCAAATTCACCCTGATATTTAGCCCCCGCAATAAGCGCTCCCATATCCAGGGAATATATCAACTTATTTTTAAGATTCTCGGCCACATCCCCGTGTACTATACGCTGTGCAATACCCTCTGCTATCGCCGTTTTACCTACTCCCGGTTCGCCTACCAGAATAGGATTGTTCTTTGTCCTTCTGCTCAATATCTGTAAAACCCGCCTTATCTCCTCGTCACGCCCTATCACCGGATCCAACTTGCCTGTTTTGGCAAGTTCAACCAAATTGATCGCATAATTCTGCAAAGCGCTGCTCTTGCCGTTTGCATTAGCCTGATTGTGTCCATTATTCATAATTTTATCTCCTTTTTGAAACGTACTTATTAAACGCTCCCGCCGGATATTCGTTCAAAATACTTACCACACAATCTTTAACTGTCATTTTGTCATGTCTATAATCAAATAAATACTCACAAAAATGCTTTATAAACGTTTTTTCTGAAAAAATATTACTATATTTGTACAATTTGTGCAGAAAAGAAAAAACGGCATTATAATCCGATTAATATAAGATATGACCGATAACAGTACCGAATTAAAATTTCCCGAACTTGAAGGAGGTAAATTGTTGCCGCTGGTTGAAAGTTTCTATACCATACAGGGGGAAGGATACAATACCGGGAAACCGGCTTATTTCATACGTCTGGGAGGTTGCGACGTAGGGTGCAGCTGGTGTGATGCCAAAGAGACCTGGAATCCCGGGAATTTCCCGCCGGTAGCAGTAGAACGAATTATCGGAGAAGCCGTATCATACCCTGCAAAGTCCATAGTAATAACAGGAGGAGAACCGTTAAGGTACCCGCTGGATATATTATGCGACTTACTGAAAACAAAAGGACTGGAAATATTCCTGGAAACATCCGGCTCTGAGCCTTTCAGCGGGAGATTCGACTGGGTATGCCTATCCCCAAAAAAAAACAAGATGCCGCTCAGGGAGAACTATCAATTTGCAGACGAACTGAAAGTAATAGTAGAAGACGAAAGCGATTTCGCATGGGCGGAAACCAACAGAGAAAAAGTGGGAAAGAACTGCAGGCTGTACCTTCAGCCCGAATGGAGTAAAATGGCATTGATGCTTCCCTCGATAATAGAATATATAAAGACCAATCCCGTCTGGAGCATCTCATTACAAATGCATAAATTTATGCATATCCCTTAAACCGTAAAATATCAAATACCAAATAAACTAAACTAAAACTATTTATCCACAAAACACTAAAAATTATGATACTTAAAAAGTCACTTCTCTCACTATTAATCGCGTCTTTGGCGCTGACATCGATTTATGCCCAGAAAAAAGGCAAACAAGAAACCAAAAAAACCGAAGGGTACGTATTTACCACCGTAAAGGAAAATCCTATAACATCCGTTAAAAACCAGAGCAGCACAAGCACATGCTGGTGTTTTTCAACACTATCTTTTCTTGAAAGCGAGGCTATGAAGAAAGGTGCTCCGCAGGATATAGATCTTTCGGAGATGTTTATTGTCTCAAAAGCATATTCGGATAAAGCCGAAAAATATCTCCGTCTCAGCGGTGTGCTTAACTTCGCTCCCGGAAGTTCTTTCGGAGACGCCATTTGTGTTTTCAAAGAGTACGGTATAGTTCCTGAGAGCGAAATGGACGGACTTAAATACGGTGAGACAAGACATATACATTCAGAACTTGACGCCGTTGCCAAAGGTTATGTAAACGCATTGGTTAAAAAGCCTATGAGAAAGCTATCTACCGCCTGGAAAAAAGGATTTGACGGTATAATGTCCGCCTATCTGGGCGAGATACCTGAAAAATTCACTGTAAACGGAAAGGAATACACTCCTGAAACTTACGCAAAGTCCTTGAATCTTAATCCGGACGACTATGTATCTCTTACATCGTTTACACATCATCCTTTCTATTCCCAGTTTGTAATAGAAGTTCCGGATAACTGGCGCTGGGATCTCTCCTACAACCTTCCTCTGGACGAACTTATAAAAGTTATGGATAATGCGATTAACGAAGGCTACACCGTGGCATGGGCTTCGGACGTAAGCGAAAAAGGCTTCACCAGGAACGGGCTCGGTATAGTTCCCGACGTAAAAGCAACGGAAAAAGCAGCAGGTTCCGACCAGGAAAGATGGGTAGGCAAAACCACCGAAGAGAAAAACGCGATCCTGAACAATACTAACGCCCCTGGCAAAGAGATGGCGATCACCCAGGAAATGCGCCAGAAAGGATATGACGAAGGAACGACCACAGACGACCACGGAATGCATATTTACGGTCTGGCAAAAGACCAGAACGGTACTAAATACTACATGGTTAAAAATTCATGGGGAGATAACAGCAAATATAAAGGAATATGGTATGTCTCCGAACCTTTCGTAAGGTACAAAACAATAAACATCGTAGTGAACAAAAATGCTATTCCAGCCGATATTCGCGCTAAATTAGGTCTAAAATAAATCATACACCCTATAAACTTATAATACAATGAGAAAACTAACTACATTGACTATCACGGCGTTATTATGCCTGGGTACAACTGCCTTTGCACAGTATAAATACGAATTCACCACAGTAAAGGAGAATCCCGCTACCTCGGTAAAAAACCAGGCCAGTACGGGAACATGCTGGTGTTTTGCGACCGGTTCGTTTATAGAATCGGAACTGATCAGAATGGGCAAGGGAGAACACGATCTCTCCGAAATGTATATAGTAAGGAAAAACTACAACAGAAGGATCGACGATAATTATCTCAGAAGAGGTAAAGGCAACATAGGTCCGGGCAGCGTTTCCCACATGTACACGTATCTTATGGACAAATTCGGACTGATTCCCGAAGAGGTCTACAACGGGATAAACTATGATTCTCCGACACACAATCACGGGGATCTAAGCAAATATATCAAGGAAAACTGCAAACTTTCGGTTGAGCTTAAAAAGAGAATGCCCGAAGAAATCACGGAAGGAATCCTTGACGCTTACCTGGGAAAAGTTCCTGAGAAATTCACATACAAAGGAAAAGAATATACTCCGGAAAGCTTCTACAAAAGCCTGGGAATCAAAGCTTCCGATTATGTTGAAATAACCAGTTTCACTCACCATCCTTTCTATCAGCAGATACCTGTAGAAGTTCCCGACAACTGGGATCACGCACTTTATTACAATGTTCCGCTGGATGTAATGATGGAGATACTCGATAATGCCATAAACAAAGGCTACACGGTGGCGTGGGACGGAGACGTAGGTGAAAAAGGATATGCGTTCACTCAGCACATAGCTCTCAATACAAAAGAAGAGATTAAAAAAGGTATTAAAGAGCGCGTAAAAGAGATTCCGGTAACACAGGAGGTAAGACAGGCAGGTTTCGAGAACTTCACCACTACCGACGATCATCTTGAGCATATCACCGGAATTGCGACAGATCAGGAAGGCGAGAAATACTACATAGTTAAAAACTCATGGGGAACGGAGCGCAACGGTACCGGATACCACTATTTTTCAGTAGACTACGTAAAAGCAAAAACAATCGCTTTAATGGTTAATAAAAATGCGATCCCTAAAGACATAAGAGCTAAATTAGGTATTAAATAAACCTTCTTTCAACATTACACAAAAGATGTCCGGCAAATTATTTAGCCGGACATCTTCTGTTAGCACACTACCCCAACCCTCACAACTAACTGTATCATAAGATATTAGAAAACTCAACAGGGTACTATTGAGTTTTCTAATAAGCTAATAATCCGGCTGTTACCGCGGTTAGGGTAATATAAACTTATATAAATCAATCATTAATCTACCCTGATTTTGGGGCATATCAAAAATAACGACTTTTTTCTTTATTCTTTTACCTGCTGAAGATTATTTCAATCCCCGGTTTTTAAGCAGAGCATCGATACCCGGTTTTTTACCTCTGAAATTAATATAAAGCTCCATAGCATCGGCTTCTCCGGCTCTTTCGAGAATCTCTTTTCTAAGTTTGCCGGCCACTTCCGGATCGAATATATCCCCCGTCTCTACAAATGCCTGATATGCATCGGCATCAAGCACCTCGGCCCAAATATAGCTATAATAACCGGCCGTATAACCGCCTGTAAATGTGTGGTTAAAATAAGTACTCCTGTACCTTGGAGGAATCTGTGGAAGAATTCCTCTGTCACCCAGAACTTTAGCCTCAAATTTCTCAACATCCAGATCTGCCGGTACGGTCTTCAGAGTATGATAATCCATATCAAGGAATGAGGCCGCAAGATATTCAACTGTAGCAAAACCCTGTCCGTATTTGCCGGCTTTCTTCATCTTCTCTACAAGAGTTTGGGGAATAACCTCTCCGGTTTTATAATGCTTGGCATATACCTTTAATACTTCAGGTTCGAACGCCCAATGTTCGTTAATCTGGGAAGGAAGTTCAACAAAATCCCTCGGATAACCGCCCAGTCCTTTGTATTTAACATCTTTAAGAAGACTTGCCAGACCGTGGCCGAACTCATGGAAGAAAGTTTCGACTTCATCAGTAGTGAGCAGAGCAGGCTCGTCTCCCACAGGACGGGTAAAGTTCCCGACAATCGTTACCAGAGGGGCAACTCTCTTACCGTCTTTATAGCTCTGGCTTCTGAAACCGCCGCACCACGCACCGCCTCTTTTGGCTCCCGGTCTTGCAAACATATCAAAGAAAACCACTCCCAGCAAAGAACCGTCTTTATCGGTTACCTCAAATGCCTGTGCTTCCGGATTAGGCATCGGAACACCCGTAAGCTGCTTGAAATTGATTCCGTACAATTTGTTCGCGACATAAAAAATTCCATCCCTTACATTATCTATCATAAAATAAGGAGCCATCTCCGATTCGCTGAGATTAAATTTCTCATTCATGGCTTTCTGGGCATAATATCTCCAGTCCCATGCTTCCAGTTTAATACCGGAACCTTCCCTGGCAATTATATTCCTCATATCTTTGGCTTCCGATTTAGCTACCCTTATAGCAGGCGGCCATATCTGATCCAGCAACTCATAAACTGCTTCCGGAGTTTTAGCCATCCTGTCCTCAAGTATATAAGCGGCGGCCGTTTCATACCCCATTAGTTTGGCTCTTTTCAGACGAAGATCCACAAGTTTTTTTATTATCTGTTTATTATCCTCGCCGTTATTGTTGTTACCCCTGTTAAGATACGCGGTAAGAATCTGTTTTCTCAGTTCCCTGTTTTCCGCATTCGCAAGGAAAGGCATTATGCTCGGATTATCCAGGCCGAACATCCACTGCCCCTGCTTTCCAGCTTTTTCAGCCCTCAAAGCTGCTTCTGCTATCTGGTTAGGTGTTAACCCTTTAAGATCTTCTTCCTTCTCAACTAAAAGAGTATATGCTGCCGTCTCTTTCAGCAGATTTTGTCCGAACTCAAGCTGAAGCGCAGATATTTCGGCATTAAGCTTTTTCAGTTCCTCTTTTTTATCCGCAGGAAGATTTGCGCCGCTTCTTTCGAAATTTTTATATACCTCCTCAACAAGACGCATCTGATCCGCATCCAGGTTAAGGGCGTCTCTTTTATCATAAACCGTTTTGATTCTCAGGAACAAAGTGTCGTTAAGTCTTATCGCACTGCTGTGAGCACTTTGTAGCGGAGACAACTCTTTCGCTATATTCCTTAAAGAATCATTGGAATTTACGCCGTTGGCGCTGCCGAAAACAGCTGATACCCTTGAATATAATTCTCCCGAATTATCATAAGCAAGAATAGTATTATCAAAAGTAGGTTCCTCAGGATTTGTTATAATGGCTTTGATTTCCGCCATTTCTGCATCCATTGCAGCTTTATATGCAGGCATGTAATGTTCTGCCTTTACCTGCCCGAAAGGGGGAATTCCATAAGGAGTATCCCACTCCGCAAGAAGGGGATTCTGCACCTCTTTTACCTGGGTACATGATGAAACAAGCACCCCTGCTGAAAGTAGAGATAATAAGTATTTTTTCATAGGTGTATTAATATAAAGTTAGTATAAAAGTATTTATCCGAGGTAACTTTTAAGAAGTTTGCTCCTTGCACTATGTCTCAAACGTCTTATGGCTTTTTCCTTTATCTGTCTTACGCGCTCTCTGGTAAGACCGAAATATTCGCCTATTTCTTCCAGCGTCATCTCCTGCGCTCCTATTCCGAAGAAGTATTTAACTATATCTCTCTCCCGCTCGGTAAGAGTAGACAAAGCCCTCTCTATCTCTTTATTAAGAGATTCATTTACAAGTCCCTTATCCGCATTGGGAGAATCAGAATTTACAAGCACGTCAAGGAGACTGTTATCTTCTCCGTCCACAAAAGGAGCATCTACCGACACATGTCTTCCCGACACCCTAAGGGTATCTGCAATTTTATCCCGGGGAATATCAAGAATATCAGCCAGTTCTTCCGGAGACGGCATTCTTTCGTTTTCCTGCTCGAACTTGGAAAGCGCCTTATTTATCTTATTAAGAGAACCTACCTGATTAAGAGGCAGTCTCACTATTCTGGACTGTTCTGCAAGCGCCTGAAGTATAGACTGGCGTATCCACCATACCGCATAGGAGATAAACTTGAATCCTCTTGTCTCATCAAATTTCTCTGCAGCCTTAATAAGTCCAAGATTCCCTTCATTAATCAGATCCGGAAGGCTCAATCCCTGATTCTGATACTGTTTCGCTACGGAAACAACAAAGCGAAGATTTGCCCTTGTCAGTTTTTCAAGTGCTTCCTGATCGCCTTTTCTTATTCTCTGGGCTAGCTCAACCTCGTCTTCAACTGTGATTAATTCTTCTCTGCCAATCTCTTGGAGATACTTATCGAGAGAAGCGCTCTCTCTGTTTGTAATCGATTTGGTTATTTTTAATTGTCTCATGTGGCTATATTATCTTGCAAAAGTACAACTTTTTTTTTATTTAAATACCAACTCCGTAATAATAAACTTGTCCGTTTTGATACATTCCTTCTATCAGAATCCCCCGTCTGGCCTTGTTTACAATCTCCAGTATCTGCTGCGGTTCCCTTACCGGGATCTGGTTAATATATGTAATTATCAAACCTTCCCTTATACCCGCATCCATGAACTTACCCTTATGAAGTTCCCTGACCTCAACCCCCCATTTTATTTTAAGTTTTTTCAACATCCGTTCCGGGGCGACCTCAAGTTTCGCTCCGAATATCTCTGCTGTATTACCGTCGGAAGTTACCGTTCCGCCGCTAGTTTTGGCATGCAAAACCACATCAACCACTTTCTCCCTCCCCTCCCTGAAAATCTTGATTGACACATTGTCATCCGGATTATATGAATTTATCTTCTCCTGTACATCCGAAGGACTTTTCACAAAATTTCCGTCAATCTCAACTATTATATCACCGTCACGCATCCCTGCCATATAGGCAGCGCCTCCCCTATAAACCTCAGGCACATAAACCCCTCTGAAATCCCCCCTCATACCGGCACTCTCCGCAAGTTTGTCCGTAAGTTCCGTCATGCTTATGCCGAGCATGGCCCGCTTTACCGTACCGAACTCGATAATATCCCTTACGACTTTCTGTACAATAGTACTAGGCACGGCAAAGGAATAACCCGTATAAGAGCCGGTATTGGTTGCAATAGCCGTATTTATCCCGACAACTTCCCCTCTGGTATTCACCAGCGCCCCGCCGCTGTTCCCCGGATTCACAGCCGCATCCGTCTGTATAAACGATTCTATCTTAAATTCACCGGAAGCGCCGGGAATCGAACGCCCCTTTGCACTTACTATGCCGGCGGTAACCGTACTTTTTAAATTATAAGGGCTCCCGATAGCCAGCACCCACTCTCCCAGTCTGAGAGAGTCGGAGTTGCCGAAAACAAGAGACGGAAGACTCTCTCCCTCTATTTTAAGCAAAGCTACATCGGTAACAGGATCCGTTCCGACGAGCTTCGCCTTAAACGTTTTATTATTCGTCATTGTAACCTCTATATCCTGCCCGTTAGCCACGACATGGTTATTGGTAACGATATAGCCGTCATTCGATATAATAACCCCCGATCCGGAATTAACGCTCTCGCGCGGCATCGCATAAGGAGTACCGTAACCGAAAAAATGCTCCAGGATAGTTGCCTCTTTGGGCTGTTCCCTTCTTACTACCTTAACAAATACCACTCCGTCCACAGAATTCTCCGCAGCATAAGTAAAATCCGGAAAATGACCCTGTTCAAACTGTACGTCCTTGTATAAAGTCCCGCCTCCGCCATTATACACATACTTATCATCAGAAACAAAATACTTTATACATATAACCGCACAAACAGTACTTATTAAAACGGATAAAATCAGAAATAATATACTTTTTCTCATACTACATATATACTAAAACACTAATTCCAACAAAGAAATTCTCTGGGTAAAACTCAAAATATATGCCAAAAGTTTTATATATTTGTGCAATATTTTTAAATAATCAACTATGAAGTTTATTGTATCGAGTACTGATTTATTACAGGGTTTACTCTCTGTTTCCAGAGTATTGGTTTCAAAGAATTCGCTTCCAATACTTGATAACTTCCTGTTTGTACTGGAAGGGAATGCGCTAACGGTTACCGCATCGGATTCGGAAACAACCCTTAAGACGGTTATTAACATAGATGAGGTATCGGAAGGGGGGGAGATTGCCGTACCGGCTAAACTTCTTACCGATTCTCTTAAAGAACTCCCCACACAACCCATAGAGTTCTTCACCACCGCCGAAAGGAGTATCGTAAATATCATATGGGCCAGCGGTAGCGCACAGATCCCTTATCTCCCGGTAACCGAATATCCCGAACTGCCGCAACTGAACGAACCGGCCACGCTTGTTATGAACGGCGGTATATTGGCCGACGGTATAAACAGCACCCTCTATGCAACAGGCGACGAGGAATTAAGGCCCGTTATGAACGGAATCTATTTCGATATAACGCCCGATTCCACAACCCTTGTAGCATCAAACGCCCACAAGCTGGTGTATTATACCAGAACCGATATAAAAGGGAGCGACATCTCCTCTTTCATATTACCCAAAAAGCCGGCAAACATACTTAAAAACAACCTGGCAAAATATACGGATGAAAACGTAGAGATATTATTCGACAAGAAAAACGCATATTTCAGGTTCGACTCTTTCTTCCTGGCATGCCGCCTTGTCGACGGAACGTATCCCGCCTATAAAACGGTCATACCTAAAAACAATACGAATATCTTATCGGTACAAAGAGCCGATCTGCTTAATGCCAGTAAACGGGTAGCCGTATGTTCCAACCAGGCCACAAGTCAGATCGTATTCAAATTAAGCCATAACCAACTGGAAACATCGGCACAGGATCTGGATTTCTCAATGAGCGCGCGTGAAACGATAAACTGCGAATACGAGGGCAATCCTATGGAAATAGGTTTCAAATCCACATTCCTTATCGAGATTCTGAATAATCTTCCTTACGACCAGATATGCCTTAAATTTGCAGACCCCAACAGGGCCATCCTCATACAGCCGGCCGTACAGACCGAACCGGAAGAAGAAATCTGCGCATTACTGATGCCTATGCGCATAAATAACTAAACCTCACAGGAATGCAACTGAAACTAAAAAATCCTCTCCTGTTTTTCGATATAGAGAGCACGGGGTTAAACGTAGCTACCGACAGAATAGTAGAAATATGCGCCGTTAAA
The DNA here is from genome assembly GCA_964449975.1 of uncultured Muribaculaceae bacterium. GTDB lineage: Bacteria > Bacteroidota > Bacteroidia > Bacteroidales > UBA932 > Egerieousia. Next base: position 26,508 of record CAYVED010000019.1, on the reverse strand, counting down.
GTGATGCCCAACGGCGATGAAGAAATAAAGACGAGGCGCCTGAACCCCACTGTCCCCATATCTGCGGAAGCACAGGCCATTCACGGAATCTCCAATGAAGATGTTAAAGACTGTCCTACGTTCAAAGAAGTCGCAAAAAGCCTGGCGCAATGGATGACCGGATGCGATATAGCGGGATATAACTCTATAAAATTCGATATTCCGTTACTGGCCGAAGAGTTTTTAAGGGCCGGCGTAGATTTCGATTTCAGAAAAAGGCATGTTATAGACGTGCAGAACATTTTCCACAAACTGGAACAGCGAACCCTTTCTGCGGCTTATAAATTTTACTGCCGTAAAGAACTGGAGAACGCACACTCCGCCGAGGCGGATACGATAGCCACTTATGAAATATTAAAAGCACAGTTGGACAGATATGATGAAGTGCTGAAAAACGACGTGGCTATGCTTGCAGATTTTTCAACCCGTTCCAGACTGGTCGATTATGCAGGCCGGATCATACTTAACGATAAAGACGAGCCTGTTATCAATTTCGGAAAACATAAAGGAAAGACCGTAGAAGATGTATTACGTACGGAGCCGAGTTACTATGCATGGATAATGAACGGGGATTTTACACTTGATACGAAAAAGGTGCTTACCGAGATAAGGCTTAAAATGAGATAGCCCCGGCAAACAAAATCATACGATAAACGTTGAACATTATAACGATACCATACGGCAGCCATTCATACTATATACGGCCGGACACATCCTGGAATAAGGATAGAAATGACTATTTCTGCCCGGACAATATAGAGGAACTGGTTGCCGTTCCGTTTATATATGCAAGAATGGATAGAGCGGCAAAGGCCGTAGCTGTAAAATTCGCTCCGCGATATTACACCATTACAGGTTACGGAATACGCCTTATAGCCCCGGCTATGATAATTCCCGGGAAGCCGGAAAGCTGGTGGCTTGCCAATTCGCTGGATATGTCTACATACATGTCAGAAGGTGTGGAAAAATCAAAAGCGGATGAAGTAATAGAGATTATAAAAAATTATGCACATTGCAACGAATACCTCTCTGCGGATCTCCTGACGGAAAAAATAAATACCTCTATCGAGAGTGTCTCAAAATACACTTCTCTCAAAACGGGAGATTATATAATAAACGACCTGCTTCCCGATAACTCTTTAATACTGAAAAAGGGGAGAAACGAAAGTATCACACTGGGAGAGATAGAATTTAAAATAATATGGTAACGGTAAATTTACAATTATCCCAAGAAAAACAATCCCTGCCGTTGTTTAAATATCAATCGATTTAATAATACTCATCGCCGCAAGGGCGGCTGTGGAGAATGCTATCTGAAGATTATATCCGCCGGTATCCCCGTCGAGGTCTAGTATCTCCCCAGCAAAATAGAGACCCGGCACAAGCTTGGATTCCATTGTTTTCTGCGACACTTCGGAAAGAGAAACCCCTCCGGCCGTGATTACGCACCTTTCGTACCCGACATAAGAAGATATTTCGAATTTCCAGTTTTTAAGAGCATCCGGCAAAGCGGCAATATTCAGTCCCCTGTGAGCGGCAATAAAAGGTTTTACAAGCGACTGAGGCAATAACTTCATAAGTATGAAATCAAGGTTACTGCCGTTATATCCTTTACCGGCCTGCGCCAGCTCCCGCTCTATCCTGCCGGAGAGCTGTTTTACGGTAAGCGCAGGCTTCATATCCAGAATAAGTTCCACCTTCTGTCCGTTGATAAGGTTCCATACCCCTTTCCTGCTCACTTTAAAACCTAGAGGCCCTTCAATCCCTCCGCCGGTAAAATCCATATCCCCGAATTCCTCTGCTGCGATATTACCGTTTACCGAAAGTCTTACAGATACGTTCTTAAGGGAAATCCCTTGCAGAGCGGCATTATAATTTTTAGGAACAAGAGCCGTTAATGACGGGAAACAAAGTGTAATTTTATGTCCCAATCTTTTTGCCAATTCATATCCGTCCCCGGTAGAGCCTGTCGCCGGATATGACAATCCTCCCGTGGCTATAATAACTTTCCGTGCAATTACAGTCTGGGATATTCCGGATACCGAAATCCCGAAATATCCTCCTGTAAAATCTTTTTCAGGAAATACTCCGGATTTTCCCCCGTTGCCGGAAATATAATCTATTTTCCCGACATTAGCCCCGGTAATAATCTTTATACCGTTCTTCCTGATATAATCCGTCATGACGCGGGTCACATCGCAAGCCCGCATACTTTCCGGAAAGACACGATCTCCGCGTTCGGTAATCAGAGGAAGTCCCATACTTTCAAAAAACTCCATAGTCTTTATATTGTCCATGGCATAGAAAGCGTTTTTCAGGAAAATATTTTTAGGATGTATATGCCTCGCAAACTCCTCCCAGGGCTTGGTATTGGTTATATTACACCGGCCTTTACCGGTTAAGGCTATCTTTCTTCCGCACCGCTCCATTTTCTCCAATATCAAAACAGAGGGGGTTACCCCCCTCTCCCTATATATCCCTGCGGCTACGGCAGCGGCAAACAATCCTGCAGCCCCTCCGCCTATAACAGCAATATCTGTCCTCACTAATAAACTTTTATCTCTTCGGTTCCGTTAAGCACGGCAAGGCCGTTCCCCGCCAAAGCGCCCATCTCATCCTCACCCGGATAAATAGCGACAGGAGCGATAAAGCCTACCCTTTCCTTTACTTTCTCCATTAAAGGAGCATTATATGCTATTCCTCCGGTAATGATGATGGCATCTACTTTCCCGTTTACAACGGTTGCCATAGCCCCTATCTCTTTTGAAAGCTGATAAGCAAATGCGTCGGAGATCATAATAGCTTTTTTATCTCCCTGTTCAACTCTTTTTTCCACCTCGCTGAACGAGTTGGTTCCAAGATATGAAATCACCCCGCCTTCGCCTGAGATCATTTTTCTTATCTGCTTCTCTGTATAATCCCCGTCAAAGCACAAGTCCACTACGGCCGCAGCAGGCAATCCGCCCGAACGTTCCGGAGAGAAAGGGCCTTCTCCGCGCAGAGCATCATTAACATCAATCACTTTTCCTTTGGAGTGGATACCCACCGAAACGCCTCCGCCCAAATGGGCTACTATAAGATTCAGTTCATTATATTTCTTACCGTTATCGGCGGCATATAATTTGGCTATGGCTTTCTGGTTAAGGGCATGAAAAATAGAGAGCCTCTCTATTTTGGCATGTCCGGATATTCTTGCGATAGGCTCCATTTCATCCACGACAACAGGGTCGGCGATAAGCGCTTTTATACCGCCTATCTCTTTAGCCATATTATTCGCGATTATAGCGCCCAGATTGCTTGCATGTTCACCGTTCTTTCCCCCCCTTATATCATCTATCATAGCATCATTAACCTCATACACCCCGCTTGGAATAGGCTTTACCAATCCGCCGCGTCCTACTATTACGGCAAGGTCTTTAAGGTTTATATTATTCTCGGCAAGCGCAGCCTTAATGGTTCCCGTCCTGAAATCAAGTTGTTCTATAACCGACTTGTAAGGAGCCAGTTCTTCGCCGGAGTATCTTAATGTTTTTGTAAATACCTCTTTTTTATCTTCATATACCGATATTTTGGTAGATGTCGATCCCGGATTGATAGCCAGTATAAATTTGCTCATATTATTTGTTTTTATAATGTTATTTCTGTTCCGCTTCAGTTTTAAATATAAAAAGGTAATGCACGAAATTACATCACCTTTTTATTTCAACTTTTATACCCTCTATTTTGCGGTAATGGCCGCCAAAGCTATTGAGTTGAGTTTGGTATCAATACTGTCCGCACGGCTCGAAAGTACGCACGGCGCTTTCGCCCCGGCGACAATAGCGGCAAGTTTCACCCCTTTGCAAAGCTGGCTGTTGGTCTTATAGAACACATTGGCGGATTCTATGTTAGGGAATACGAGCGCATCCGCATCGCCCGCCACAGGGCTCACCAGTTTCTTGATAGCGGCCGCTTCCTGGGAAATAGCCACATCCAGGGCTAAAGGACCGTCTATATAAGCTCCGCCCGGAATCTGTCCCCTGTCGGCCATCTTCGAGATCATAGCGGCTTCTACACATGCGGGCATAGCCACCAACATCTGCTCGGTAGCCGTAACGAGCGCAACCTTAGGTTTTGCTATTCCCAGAGCCTTTGCGGTGTTTATAACGTATTTAGTTATAGCCAACTTCTGCTTAAAATCCGGAGCAGGAATGACAGCCATGTCCGAGACTATAATAAGTTTATGATAATTAGGATTATGTACTATGGCAACATGACTAAGTACCGCTTTCGGAGGAAGCAACCCGTTCTCTTTATCCAGAATACCCCTCATATACTTATCGGTACTGCACAGACCTTTCATCAGAATATCGGCATCCCCTTTATTTACCATTGAAACAGCCTGTGCTATGGATTTAAGCTCGTTATCGTTGGGAATAACAGTGAATATGGAAGGATCTATATTCTCCTGAGCGCATACCTGGCGGATCATTTTCTCATCACCTACCAATGTTCCCTCTACAATTCCGGCGTTAATGGCAAGTGCAACGGCGCTAATGGTATGGTCATCAACACCCCATGCCGCAACCAGTCTCTTTTTAGGCTTTGAACGCAACTGTTCGAAAAGTTCATCAAAATTTGTTATCATGCTTTTTATTATATGTTTTAATAATTTTATAAAATCCTCTTATTTTATACCGGAGGCAAGAGCCATCGTTTCCTGTGCGATAACCAGTTCTTCATTCGTGGTAACGGTAGCCACCACAACTTTAGAGCCCGGCTTGGTAAGGAGAGCATCTTTTCCCCTCAGTCCGTCGTTTATCTGCGAATCGAAGTCTATTCCCAGGAAAGAACAACCGGCAGATATTATTTCCCTCGAATCGGGATCGTTTTCGCCGATACCGCCGGTAAATACTATCATATCTACGCCGTTCATAGCCGCAGCATAGGCTCCTATATATTTAATAACGCTGTAACGGAACATATCCAATGTAAGTTGCGCACGCGAATGTCCTTCTGCCGCAGCATTCTCAATATCCCTTGCATCCGAAGATATACCCGAAATTCCGAGGAATCCGCTCTTTTTATTAATCACATTGCTTATGGCGTTGCTGTCCATTTCGTATTTAGACTGAAGATATGTTATTATCCCGGCATCAATATCACCGCAGCGTGTTCCCATTATAACCCCCTCCACAGGAGTAAATCCCATTGAAGTATCTACCGACTTACCGTCTTTGATAGCTGTCACCGATCCTCCGTTGCCGAGGTGACAGGTGATTATTTTCGAATTATTGAAATCGAAGCCCGCAAGTTTCGCCGCTTTCTGAGCTACATATTTATGACTCGTACCGTGAAATCCGTACCTTCTGACTTTATCCCTTACATAATATTCATACGGTATTGCATACATATATGCATATTCCGGCATTGTCTGATGGAAAGACGTATCGAATACGGCCACCTGCGGAATACCGGGCATAAGCGACCTGACGGCTTTTATACCCAAAAGGTTTGCCGGATTATGGAGCGGGGCCAGTTCGCAACACCTTTCTATCCCCTCTATGACCTCGCTGTGAATGACTTTGCTGGAATTAAAAAGATCTCCGCCGTGAGCGACCCTGTGCCCTACGGCCTGAATATCCGCAAGCGATTTCAGCACCCCGTGCTCTTTATCTACCAGAAGATCCAGAATATTTTTTATCCCTTCCGTATGATTCGGAATAGGTTTCCGGAACTCATACTTCTCTTTACCGGTAACCCGGTGTGTAATATCGCCGGATTCAAGGCCGATCCTCTCAACCAATCCTTTTGCCAATAGCGAATAATCAGATTCGCTCTTCATATCAAGTATTTGATACTTTAATGATGAACTTCCGCAGTTTAAAACAAGAATAATCATACTAAAACCGAATATTTAATTATAATTTATATCTAAAAAATATAGAGAAAAGATTAAACAAATATAAGTAATTTTTACCGAATCCGCTATATTTTTTACCAATAAATATCAAATGTCCGTATTTCTCACTGCAAACGTCATTTAATACGGGTGTAAACGACCTGAAAAGAAGAATTATATATTAATTATGCGCGGAATAATTTTTCGCCGGAACAATCACCTTTACGGCATGATGCAATACCGAGACGTTTATCTCACGTCCCATTATGCGGCTCTCCCCGTCAAATTGTATGAGTCCTTCATTTTCCCGTATAATCCGTATATCTTTACATCTGTATGTATCGACAAATTCCGAAAACTGTATGGTTTTTAAAAAAAGTCCAGCCGTAAGCAAAGGCATGGAGACCAGCGGGGCATTTTTCCATACCACCATATCTATCATGCCGTCCGATATATTTGCATCGGGAGCTATATATACATTATTCCCCCACTGGGCGCAATTAGCGAAGGTCACAAGGAATGCCTTCCGCCTGTAACTGTTCCCCAGAATATCTATCGTGTAATTTTCCGGCCTGTACCTTACATACTCTTTTGCGCAGAACTCCATATAAGTTATCAATCCGCGCGTTCCGGCCGAATTGAACCTGTCCCCTATCACTGCCTCGAACCCCAGTCCTGCGGTACAGAAAAATATCTCGTCATTTATTTTACCCGCATCTATAAGCTGTGTCCGTTCATTAAAAATTACATCAGCCGCCTTATGGTAAGAGAGGGGTATTTTAAGATGCCTGGCAAGCCCGTTACCCGAACCCACCGGAATTATCGCAAGTTTGGTATTACTATTTATAACACCTTTAGCGACCTGATTTACAGTGCCGTCACCTCCTACCGCAACGACAATATCATAATTCTCCTTATTGAATCTTTTTGCGGCCGAATAAGCATCCTCCGGTCCCCCTGTAATATAAAAACATGTAGTATATTTCCCCGCAGCGGAAAAAGCCTCTTTAAGATAAGAAAGCATAGACTCTTTATGTCCCGTTCCCGATATAGGATTTATTATAAACGCAATTTTCTTCATTCGTTGCAAATATAAGCCAAAAATTATTATTTTTGTACAAAATATTCAATCGCAGAGCAGATGGGCAGAGGGGTCGCAACATATATAGCCGCATTCGTTTCCGGCATTATAATTTCAAAATACACTTCATGTTACGCCTGTATTTTAACTATATTTATTTCTTTTGCCTCTTCCCTCTTTTTATTCGCCCTTCTCCTATTAAAGAAAAAGCATTACGGCTCTTATCCGTTTATTGCAACCGCACATATTATACTGTTCCTGACCGGATTCTCCCACTACATGATATATAATGAATATTCATGCTTACCTCAAAGAGAAAATAATCCGGTACTACGCAGCAGTATCGAAGAAAAAATAAAAGAGATGATTCCGTCTCCGGAAGAGAGAGCCACCCTTGCCGCTATAACGCTGGGAGATAAAAGCGGGATACCTCCAGAACTAAAAAAAGCATACGGAAACTCCGGAGCTATGCACATACTGGCGTTATCCGGATTGCATATGGGTATCATATACGGATTTATAAATATGCTTCTCGCTTTTCTCAATATAACATATAAGACAAAACTTCTGCGGTTATTGTTTTCGGCCGCAGTCATATCGCTTTACGGATATATGACCGGATTCCCGCCGTCCGTACAAAGGGCAATAATAATGATAGGGATTTACAACATATTAAAATTATCGGGAAGGGAAAACCGTAAATATAACGTAATAGCGGCGGCGGCGCTCCTGATATTGATTATAAACCCCGGACAGCTTTTCAGCATAAGTTTCCAGCTTTCGTTCGCAGCGGTAACCGGAATAGCGGCATTTTTCCCGGTAATAGATGCCTGTTTTTCCTATCTGTATCCCGATACCCGCAGGCAATACGCCGCATTACTCCCGGTCACGGCAAAACGATTCATCCGCAAAACCGCCCGTGCCGCATGGAGCATAACAGCAATATCGGTCTCGTGCCAGATCGCCACCCTGCCGTTCACGCTCTTTTATTTCGGAAGTTTTCCGCCGTTCTTCCTTATTACCAACCTGGCCGCAATACCCGTGGCATCCGCAACGCTTTATATATTCATACCGGCATTAATACTTCATAATGTTCCGGTTATCGGCCCCCTTGCAGGCGCTATCCTCTACGGACTTCTTAAACTGCTTAACTCGATCATTGAATTTATAGGATAAGGCTTTAAACCAAACGGCCTGTTTATATGTAGTATTAAAAACAATTATCCGTAAAAGGATTACCACATATTAACTTTTTAATCACCAATCCTCCTGATATGAATAATATTAAATCCATTAAAACTACGGCTCTCATCTGCTTTATTATACTATCCGCAGGATGTTCAAAAACAACGGTGGTAGTGGAGTGCAACGGGCACGGTGGAAACGGCAACGGGTCCTCGCCGGAAAATAACGGGCAAAACGCGCTTATTACGTTCAACGCCTCTATTGAGAACCGCGTCCCGACACGTTCCATTTCTCTGATGAAAGAAGGTATATACAACCAGTTGTTTGCTTTTGACGCCGCTAAGCCGCAGAACAGCGCGGCATCGCCGGCGGCCCAGGGGGTATATATTACTTCCGCTCCGGGAGTACTTACAGGATATTCGGGATACAAAATGTATCTTCCCGACGGAATTTACGATTTTTACGGAGTATCGGATAACATGAACGGGCTTCCTACAAAGTTCGTAAACGGACAATCCGAACCGTTATTTAACGGAATCGATTATCTGTGGTGGCATAGCCCGCAACAGGATATTGCCGGTTCCCGTATCAGTATTCCGATAGTTTATGCCCACGCGGCAACACAGATCGTTTTCGAAATATCGGGAGGTAACGGAATAAAACTATCCTCACTTTTATCGGCAACCATAACACCGCCGGCCACGGGAGCTGCAATGGACTTATTTACAGGAAATATACCTCCGGCCACCGAATACGATACCCAAATAGATAAAATGGGTATTAACGGGTTCATCGCACAATATATAATGCTGCCTTTCAAAAGCACCGTACCTATGACACTCTCCATTGACGTTATACTGGTTGGAGAAACGGATTCCAGGGCCTATACCGTACAGGTTCCCCTACCCGGCGGAGAGCTTAAAGCCGGAAATTCATATTTGTTCAGCGCGGTTTTAAACGCAAACGAGATCTTATTTCCACAGGTAAGCATAAAAGACTGGACGGAGGTGGACGAAACAGGAAACCCGCTCTATCCTAAACAGTGAGCGGATCATATTGTATATTTAATTCTTATATCTTCGCTACTCCTTATCCGATATTTTAAAATCCGAAACAACCCGGACTTTGGGATAAAAAATGTACCAATAATAATCGTCTAAAGGATAATCAGAAACCAAACCGTTACTAAAATTAATGTGCCATTGCCAGGCGCCCCCAAGGCCAAAACTAGAAATCCAGTACCTATCATCCAGTTTTGTACCGATTATCGGCAGGCCTATTATCGCGTCACCATACAGTATCTTGTTAAACAAGTCTCTGGCCGCTTTATCGGCCGGAATTGCATCGTCTGTGTAATCTGCATATTCCTGCGGTTCCGCCCCGTTATATGCACAATATAAATATTTCATTTCAAGTTTCGTGGGAACATTCCATCTATAGCCGGCAGGAGCAGGATGCCTGCTTATCCAGGGTGGACAATAGTCGGGATGCCGCCCTTTCCCTCTTTCGTCAAGAGAGACTATTTTCCCTCTTGAACGGTCATTAGGATCTACCCAGAATACGATGCCTATACACTTCTTTCCGTAATATAATCCGGACGAAACCGTATTATCGGAATAATAATAGTCGCCTGCCGCGGCTTCCGTTTTAAAAATAATGGTAGTATAATGAGATTTTATATTCGTAATGCGGTTGGCCTGTATTTCCGCGGATATTACAATCTCGTACTCTTTATACCGGAATACGAAATCGGCGGATTCGGAACTTACGGCGGGAGCCAGTATGAGAATATCTTCCGCATTTACCCGTACCGGTTTTTCTTCCGTACCGAAAAAGCCGGTAACATCAATATCTTCGGTACGCCCGGAGGCCGGGCCGGTAGTTGAAGAGGTGCTCACATCAAATACGTTTTTCTGGTTAAACGATATAAATAACTTTCCGGCCGGAAGAATTCCGGTCTCCTGTATAATAACATTCGCTACGGCACGTTTCAATGTAACATTACATATTGTCTGCTTTCCTTCAACCGTTTGTTTTCCGTGAAACGCTTCCTCCGGATTTGTTATACCGGATTTCAGGGTCACGGCTTTAAGACTCGCAATATCATAAATATCCTTTGCATCCGTATCCGCCCAAAAGAGACAGTAATAAACTTTGGAGCGATCCATAAATGCAATAAACGAACCTGCCGTCCCTACCGCCCTGTTCGTCCCGTCCTTAAATACATTTGCCGCAACGGAATGGGCTTCGTCACTGTACACCTCCATTACATAACGGTTAAGGGATACGGATCCCGGAGGTTTTAAATCCTCCGGATTTGTTCCTGTGCCGCCCTGTATGGCATAATCCGCCGTAACGTTTATCTTAACCTCTCCCATATCGGGACGAATATCTTTTAACGCATTTTTAGCGCAGGATGCGAGCGCCGACGAAAACACGGCAATAAGCGACACATATAATATTCTTCTCATCATAATACCGACCAGCTGATTTAATAGAGTAATCCGTATCGATTCAAATATACGATATATATTTAATACTTCAAAATTAAATCATTAAAATCACCCGTACGGCTTTCAGTTACCGGCTAAGCCAGTCAATATATAAGCTATATTCACGGGCAAACTAAAAGAGGCCGCCTGGGATAGACAACCTCTTTCTCTTTTTCTTACAACTTTAAGGCTTATTCTTGTTCAGGTCTGTTATTCGCCAAAGCCACATTTATTATGCGGCCCATGTGCTCGGTGCCGTTAAGAGCCGCAATCGCTGCGTTGCCCTCTTCTTCATTAAGCATTTCTACAAAACCGTAACCTTTAGACCTGCGGGTCTCTCTGTTAAGGATAATTCTGGACGAAGTAACTTCTCCGTAAGGAGCAAAAAGTTGTGCTAAGTCTTCTTTTTTAGCTTTAAAACTTAGGCTGGACACAAAAATGTTCATGGTTCTTAATTGTTGTTTGTTTTATTGTTTTGTTCACTATACAAAGCTAATGAAACTATGCCAATAAACAAGCAAATTTTGCCGAGTATCAGGTAGTCCCGTCTATTCGACTATTTCCATTTCATTTAAAAGATGCTGTGCGCCGGCAAGTTTGTCTATTATAAAAAGTGCGTAGCGTATGTCTATCGCTATGTTCCGGCAAACTTCGGGATCAAATACCACATCGCTCATCGTTCCTTCCCATACCCGGTCGAAATTTACCCCTATAAGGTTTCCGTTAGCATCCAACACCGGACTTCCGGAGTTTCCCCCAGATGTATGATTGGTTGCAATGAACGCAACGGGAACGGTTCCGTCTACTTCCCACCTGCCGTAATCTTTTGCAGCATACAGATCTCTCAATTTTTGCGGTATATCATAGTCATAAATATCCGGATTATCTTTCTGCATTATTCCCTCAAGCGTGGATACCGGAGTATAATAAACGGCATCGGCGGGGCTGTAACCTTTTACATGGCCGTAAGCCACACGTAAAGTTGAATTCGCATCCGGATAGAAAACCTTGGTCCCCCTGTTCGCTTTATTATACTCTATCTGCCCCTGCATATATGTCCTGTAAAGGAGGGTGATCTCCCGGTTCAGGGAATCCAGGGCAGGTTTTATGTTTTTGTCAAAATAATCGTTTACTTCTTTGTATAGCTCAGCAGCAAGGGCAAGGTCAGGTTCCTGCGTAAAGATAGCGTCCGCCCATTTCTCAACGGAGCCGTATTCTTTTAATTTGTTTTTGAAATAAGGCGATTTATATTTATCGGGAATATCCTTATTATATTCATTGTACAGTGCGATAAACGATTCCTTGTCAATAGGCATGTAATAGTCTTTGTAAAACTTCTCTTTATTCTTCTGATTACGTCCTGCAAAGCTCACCAGTTCCACGGCGTTAAGCGCTTCTCTCTGGTAATCGTTCACAAGTGCAAACTCTTCGACCTGCGAATAAAGATTATGCATCTTCCCGATCAATCCCTCATATTCCGGCTTGCCTTCCGCCCACCTGGTAAAATTTTTCTCGAACTCCTGTTTATCAGCTATGGTATTCATTTTAATAATACCTTTCATCTCACCCTGCCATTTTTTCCAGGAATTTGCAACGGAAGCGTTTTTAGAGGCGTATTTGATCCTTATAGCAGGATCTTTTGCCATTTCACGGTTCTGTATATCGAGCCTCAGGGTTCTGAGCTTTATTTTATGAGGATTAGAAACCTGCGCAATATATTTTACAGCATCGGACATAAGATATTCGTTCGTTCTTCCCGGAAAACCGTAAACCATAGTAAAAGAACCTTCTCCTATCCCGGAAGCGTTGATTTTAAAAAACTTTTTCGGTTTGTAAGGCACATTATCTTTTGAATAAGCGGCCGGCTGGTTGTCGGGACCGGCATAAACACGGAATAAACTGAAATCTCCCGTATGCCTGGGCCACATCCAGTTGTCGGTATCGCCGCCGAACTTTCCTATAGAAGAAGGAGGAGCACCTACAAGTCTTACATCGGTAAAATCCTGATATACAAATAAGAAATATTGATTGCCATAATAGAGCGGGGTTACCCGCGCCCTGTAATTCTTGCCTTCCGAAGTGGCTTTATTTTCTATCGCTTTGGAATTTTTCGCAATAAGCGCAACCCTTTCGCTTTCTCCCATTTTAGGATCATATCCTTTAAGTACCTGATCGGTAACATCTTTCATATATTGAAGATAAGAAACTTTAAGTCCTGGATTCGGCAATTCGTCTTGCATTTTCATGGCCCAGAACCCGTCCTTCAGGTAATCATGTTCCACCGAACTGTGGGATTGTATCTGTCCGAATCCGCAATGGTGGTTGGTGATAAGCAACCCATTATCGGAAATCATCTCTCCCGTACATCCTCCCCCGAAATGCACTACCGCATCCTTCAGCGAAGCATTGTTAATATCGTAAATGTCCCTGGCTGTCAGTTTAAAGCCTTTAGCCTGCATGTCTTTTATTCTCATCTCAATTTGAGAAGGAAGCCACATACCCTCATCCGCAAAAAGAGTGAGAGATAAAAGAACAAATAATGAAAGTAGTATAAACTTTTTGTTCATGTATTGATTTATTAATTAATAGTTTTTGATATGTTCAACAAAGATAATATAATTACAAGTAATTATCTATATGTTATTTAAACAATACTATCATTAACAATAAAGAGTGTTTTGATTTTAAAATCGTATAATAAAAAATTCATGTTCTATTGTGATAAATTCAGATATATTTCAGGTATTTACCGTTAATATGCTGACCGGCACACAGCTTATAGTATTCTTAACATATATTACATTTTATTTGTTACTTTTGTACTATTAAACAAAACGGTATGAATAAACTTGCGAAGTATATTATAATAGCAGCCATAACAGCACTGGTGCTCTTTACGGCGTGGTATTTCAGTTCTATTATAACGTGCATTATAATCTCCGCCGTACTGTCTCTTATCGGGAGGCCCGCGATGAATTTTTTAACCTCGCTTAAAGCAGGACGAATCAAAGTGCCTTCTTCCGTAGCAGCTTTCATCACCCTCGTTTTTCTGGCGGGCGTCCTGTCCATGCTGATTCTTTTCATTACTCCTTTAATCGGGGAGATAGTACGGGAAATGGGACTTATCAATCTGGACGAGATAAATCAGAAGTTGGCCGGGCCGTTATATAAATACAACATGATGCTGCACCATATGTTCCCGACAATGGATCCGGAGATAACCATTGAGACCATGATAATCCAGCAGTTGAAACAGATTTTCAGCTTTGATCTTTTCAGCTCTGCTTTTACCTCCGTGACAGCATTCCTTGTACATCTGACCGTTTCCGGTTTCACTATCGTATTTGTAACATTCTTTTTTCTCAAAGACAGCAATACTTTCACCGACATGGTACTCGTATTTGTTCCCGACAAATATGAAGAGAATACCCGCAGGGCGCTGGATAGTGTCAATAATTTGCTGATACGTTATTTTACCGGCATCAGTATAGAGACTATCCTGATTACGATACTAAATACCATAGGGCTGCATTTCATTGCAGGACTGAATTTTCAACTCTCGGTAGTGCTGGCCTTTCTGTCGGGAGTATTTAATGTAATGCCTTACATAGGCCCTATCTGCGCCGGGGCTTTCGGTACTATAATGGGGGTAATATCATCTTATAACGGGGTAGCCGATCCGGTTCTAGGGTATCTCATCGTAAAACTGGTGCTTATATTTTTCTGTACCCATATGATAGATGTATTTATATTTCAACCGTATATCTATTCCAACAGCGTAAAGGCGCATCCGCTGGAAATATTCCTGGTAATACTTGTAGCCGGGAATATGGCCGGAATTATAGGAATGCTCGTTGCTATTCCGGCCTATACGGCCATGAGAGTATTTGCAAAAGAGTTCTTTTCCCAGTTCAAACTGGTACAGAAACTTACAGACAGAATGGAGACATAATAACACCAATAATCATATACCCAATGAGCAAAAAACTATTTACTTTCTTTATTCAGGCGTTGTTTATTGCCCTGTTTGCAACAGGTTGCCGCAATTCCGCAGAAGGGCTGCAAAGCGATATAATCAAAACCGTAACGCCTGAAAGACCCGAAGGACAAACCGATGTAATCGGCCTGGCATGCGAGCCGTTACCGGTAGTAAGGGTAGGCTTTATAGGGCTTGGCATGAGAGGTCCGGGAGCTGTAGAACGTTTTACACACATAAACGGAGTTGAGATAAAAGCGCTGTGCGACCTGCGGCCGGGGCGCGTAGATCTATGCCAGAAAATATTAAAAGACGCCGGCCTCCCGGAGGCTACTGGATACAGCGGAGCCGAAGACGCCTGGAAACAGATGTGCGAAAGGGAGGATATAGATTTGATTTATATTGCAACAGACTGGAAATCGCACGTCCCCATGATATTATACGCAATGGAAAATGGGAAGCATGTTGCCTGCGAAGTTCCGGCAGCCATGAACCTACAGGATATTTGGGCTGTAGTGAATATGGCCGAGAAAACACGCAAACATTGTATCCAGCTTGAGAATTGCGTTTACGACTTCTTTGAACTTACCACGCTGAATATGGCGCAGCAGGGATTATTCGGGGAGATCCTTCATGTAGAAGGTTCATATATCCATAATCTGGAGGAGTTCTGGGATGCTTACTACAAAGACTGGAGATTACAATACAACAAAGAACATAGAGGCGATATTTATGCTACTCACGGAATGGGGCCCGCATGCCAGCTTCTGAATATCCACAGGGGAGATAAAATGAACTATCTGGTATCAATGGATACGAAGGCCGTAGCTATTCCCGAATTCATCAAAAAGAAACGCAAAGAAGAGGTTAAGGAGTTCAAGAACGGCGATCATACTATGACAATGATAAAGACCGAAAAAGGTAAAACCATTCACATCCAACATAATGTTGCGAATATACGTCCTTACAGCCGTATGTATCAGCTTACGGGTGTAAAAGGTTTTGCAAATAAATATCCGGTAAGCGGTTATGTGCTGGCAAACTCCCAGATAGGAGCGGATATAACCCCCGATCATGAGGATCTTTCTACCCATAGTTTTGTTCCGGAAAATGTTAAAAAGGCCCTTATGGAAAAATACAAGCATCCTATTCACAGGGAACTTGAGGAAACTGCCAAAAAGGTAGGCGGCCACGGAGGAATGGACTTTATTATGGATTACAGGCTTGTTTATTGCCTGAAAAACGGTCTGCCGCTGGATATGGACGTTTACGATCTGGCGGAGTGGTGCTGTCTTGCCCCTCTTACTGCTATCTCTCTTGAAAATAATTCGGTTCCTGTAGAAGTACCCGATTTCACCCGCGGGGCATGGAACAAATTACAGAAACTTGAGTTTGCGACGGCAGAAGATAGATAAGAATCTGTAATCCGCTTCAATAAAAAACGGGAGTGCCCGGCAAGAAATATTTGTCGGACACTCCCTTAATTATTTAAGAAGCTGTAAAGAGCTCCCGGTTTAAACGGGACTTACTCATTGTAAATCTGAAACCAGATATTATCCGTTTCTACTTTACAAGAGCTTTTTTTGCATCTATTCTTTTTACAACGTACCCGTAAATGATAAGCGCTATTGCGGAAACAAGAGCTATGCCGGCAAACACATACCAGATATAGTGAGCGTGGGCACTTGCCGAAATCCATTCCGCCTTATCAGTATAGAGTGCAGGTTCCGGACAATATTCGCTTAACAGCCATCCCGATAAACCGAATCCCAGTATAGAAGAAAGGAAAGAGTGCAGATGGCTGAATCCGAGATAAAGTCCCTCCTCTCCTTTCGGCGCCTGTAAAGAGAAATACTCCAGAAAACGCGGAGATATGAACGTTTCGGCAAGTCCCTGGAATACGATACCGACCACCATCATAAATGCAACCGGGTGCATTGTAAATATTGTGGTGCTTCCTTCCAGCATATTTCCGTAAGCCATGCAGAGCGCCGATATCGGCATAATGAACATACCTACCGTCATAGAAGTAAGAGCCGACTTTTTAGACATCAGCTTTGTAACCAGATTAACCGTAAACACAACCACTAAAGGATTGACGTTAGCATACCATGAAGGGGAAGCACCCTCTCCGGCAAGACGCAATACATATTTAGGCATCGTAGCATATAACTGGTGCTGTACCATCCAGAATCCCGTAATAATAATTATAAGACTTATAAGCCTTCCGTTACAGCAAACCTTAATCAAAGCCCGTCCTATCTCGGCAAAACTTTTGCCTTGTCCGCTGGTTTGAGTGCTCTTATAAAAGAAATATATTGCCACCAGGGCCAGGAACGTCATCGCCGCAGAAAAATAGTTAAGGGTAATAAGCCCTTCATTACCCATAGCCTCCCTCAAAGGTTTTACAACGGTCTTTCCGGAAAAAGCTCCTATATTTACCATTGCATAGAAAATAGCGAACCCTTTCGCCCTCGTCTCTTGCGTGGTTTCTTTCGCTACAGTTGCCGAAATAACGCTCTTTATAAAAGAACCTCCTATTATAATAAGGAGCATAATAGGAATAATACCGTACCTCCAGTTACTTTCGAGCAGACCGGTAAACTTGGTAGTCATACTGTATTCCACTAATCCGGAACTTTCCAGAAAAGTGGGAAATAATCCCAATCCTAGGTAACCTAGCGATAAAAAAGAAAATGCTATGAGCATCGAATTTCTGAAGCCGATCTTATCGGCAAGCGCTCCGGCAAAAGTAGGGAGGAAATAAAGTAACGCGGAAAATGTTCCGGCAATGGTCGCCGCTTTAATATCGCTGAAACCCAGGACGCGGCTAAGATAAAGGGTGATTACCACAAATACGCCGTAATATGCGGCGCGCTCGAATAGTTCTACGGTATTGGCTACCCAAAATGCTTTTGAAAATTTGATTTTAGTGTTTTTAGTGTTTGTGTTTTGTGTCATAATTAGTCTTTTTAAAAGGCTATGAAAAAGTAATAATAAAACAACGGCGATGGTATTAAACCACCGTCGCCGTTATATCGTAAAACAGAGACAGATTAATATATTATTTCCTGTTCTCTTCTATAAACTTATTGTATTTATCATAAGCGTCCTGGTATTCCGGCTTCTTATCACGGAAACGATAATAAATCTGTTTAAGATAGTCTGCGCATGCCAGTTGCAGTTCTTTATCTTCCGTAAGTTGAAACGCTCTCTCCAGCGGTTCTATCGCATTATGAAGCGACTGTTCCATCTGGCGCATCATTTCATTGAATTTATTATCATCCAGCTCCTGTTGCGCTTTGTCCTGCAGTTCGAGGGCAACGGCGTAATAGGTATCTCCTTCACTGAAAGGTGCGAAGAAATATTTAGGATCCACCTCCGCCGATTTTCTGAAACTTGCTATAGCCTGTTCGTATTTGCCCAGCTTTTTAAATACGTTACCTTCGGCATAATACAGACTTGCATTACCGGGTTCGTTTTGCTGCGCAATCTTCAGGAATTCGAGAACTTTCTCAGGATTGTCATTGGATTCGAGATATATATTTATCAGAGCTACGAGGATACCCTGGCTTGCAGGATATTTTGTAAATCCGGTAGCAAGGATCTCCTTTGCTTTTACCGTATCGCCTGTCATCTTATAAGCTTCTGCAAGAGTTGCATGCACATCCCCTTTCTGATCATAATCGATAGAGAGGCAATAATTAAGGAATTTTATCGCTCTGTCATTATCTCCCGCCATAGATGCCGTAACAGCGGCATAGTAAGCCATAGTACTATCTACCAGGCCTATAAGCGGATTCCCGGCAACAATCCATGCACTCTCGAAATATTCGGAAGCTTTTTTATTATCGCCTAAGGTATAAGAAGACATAGCTTCATTCAGATACCTGGATTGTAAGCCTTTAAGAGTCTCCGTAATAACTTTTGAAGATGATTTTTTCACATCTAGTTCTTCTGCTTTCATTAAAGCGTCGTATGCAAGCTTTAGCGGATCTTCGTTAAGTACCGGTTTTTTTATAACCCATGCTACGAGGCTTCCGTTCTGATCATAATAAAGCGATTTATCGTCATAATTATCTACGGAAAATACATGGCCGTTCTTCTCTTCCTGTGTGGTAGATAAGATAGGCTGATCTTTCAGAATCATTTTAACTTCCACCTGAGATGCATTCTGCCATATACCTTTAATAGGAGCGTCATAGCACTCCAGATAAGCCGATCCTAGCTTCACCCACGTTGCGGGAGCATTGCCCCTTTTAGGGTGTCCCGTGTCGGCTTTAGCCTTGTCCAGCGCCTTAATAGCGTCGGCCGACGATTTGCTTTGAGCACTTGTCACCTGTACGGCAAACATTAATAATGCTAATGAGATAAGTAATTTTTTCATTTTATAAAACATTAAATTGTTATTTCAGGAACCAATATTTTATTATGTTATTATTCTTCAGGAATATCCACCTGTTTTTCTTCACTCTTGTTCACTACGCATACGGCGGCAATGCTGTCCCCCTCCCTTATATTTATCAGTTTTACGCCTTGCGTGGCGCGCCCGGCAACCCTTATATCGGAAACCGCCATTCTGATGGTTATTCCGGACTTATTGATTATCATAAGGTCATTATCATCGTTTACATCCTTCAGCGCTATCAGATTACCCGTCTTATCCGTTATATTGAGGGTTTTAACCCCTTTCCCTCCGCGGCTCGTAATCCTGTAATCTTCAAGTTCCGATTTCTTGCCGTATCCGTTCTCGCTCACGACAAGAATAGTTCCGGCTTCCTGCGCTTCTTTCGAAGGATCAACACAAATCATACCGACCACCTCATCGTTTTCATCTATGTTTATACCTCTTACACCCGCTCCGGTACGGCCTATAGGTCTGGCATCGGACTCATTGAATCTTACACACTTACCATCACGTCCGGCCATTAGTATCTGGCATTCCCCGTTGGTAAGTATGGCTTCCAGCAATTCATCTCCTTCGCGGATCGTTATAGCGTTTACACCGTTCACCCTCGGACGTGAATAAGCCTCCAGGGAAGTCTTTTTAACCGTCCCTCTTTTTGTCCCGAGAACTATATAATTATTGTTTATATATTCCTGGTCATTAAGGGTTCTGACATTTATATAAGCGCATACTTTGTCTTCGGGTTCTATATTTATGACATTCTGTATAGCTCTCCCTTTTGACGCCTTCGTACCCTCCGGAATCTCGTAAACTTTAAGCCAGAAACATTTCCCGTTCTTTGTAAAGAACAGCATGGTGCTGTGCATATTGGCGACATATATATGCTCTATAAAATCTTCATTCCTGGTAGTGCTGCCTTTCGCTCCCACTCCGCCCCTGTTCTGAAGGCGATATTCCGCCAGAGGTGTTCTTTTTATGTAACCCAGATGAGATATTGTTATAATCACATCTTCGTCGGGATAAAAATCTTCCGGATTGAATTCATCGGCCGAAGGCTCTATAAGCGTCCTCCTTACATCGCCGAATTTATTTTTCAGCCCGGCAAGTTCTTCTTTTATTATACCCATCTGAAGTTCATAGCTTTCAAGAATCTCTTTAAGATATTGTATGAGCTTCATCAACTCGTCATATTCTTTCTGCAATTTGTCTTTTTCAAGTCCGGTAAGCTGCCGCAAACGCATTTCCACAATGGCGGTAGCCTGAATCTCGGAGAATACGAATCTCTCGATAAGGCCGGTTTTGGCCTGGTCTACCGTTTTGGAACTGCGTATAATGGCGATAACTTCATCTATGAAATCAAGAGCTTTAAGCAGTCCCTCAAGAATATGCGCCCTGGCCTCAGCCTTATTGAGATCGAACCGTGTTCTCCTTATTATAACATCATGTCTGTGACGAACATAATATTTGATAAGCTGTCTTAAATTGAGCAAACGGGGCTTACCGTCCACAAGAGCGATATTATTTACGGAGAAACTGGATTGCAAAGCGGTATATTTAAACAAAGTATTAAGCACCACATTCGCCACGGCTCCTATTTTAAGACGTATAACTATACGCATACCGCTCCTGTCGCTCTCGTCGTTCACATAGGCTATACCATCTATTTTCTTATCTTCTACAAGCTCGGCGATTTTCTCTATAAGCTCTTTCTTGTTTACCATGTAGGGAATCTCATGTACTACAATGGTCTCCCGCCCGCTGTCGTTTACCTCTATATCCGTTTTAGCCCTTACCACAATACGTCCGCGGCCTGTCTCATAAGCATCTCTTATGCCCTGATAACCTTGTATTATACCTCCTGTAGGAAAATCCGGGCCGTGTACATATTTAATAAGTTCGTCTACGGTTATGTCATTATTCTCTATATATGCTATAATGGCATCGCATACCTCGTTCAGGTTGTGAGGAGGCATATTAGTAGCCATACCCACTGCAATACCGGAAGCCCCGTTAAGTAAAAGCAAAGGAGCTTTAGCCGGCATAACGGTAGGTTCCTGCAGCGTATCGTCAAAATTGTTCCTGAAATCCACGGTATCCTTATCCAGATCCATCAGCACCTCTTCCGCAAGCGGATTAAAACGCGCCTCGGTATAACGCATCGCCGCAGCGGAATCGCCGTCTATAGATCCGTAATTACCCTGTCCCTGAACCAGCATATATCTGAGGCTCCATTCCTGGGCCATCCTTACCATCGCTTCATAAACGCTGGAATCTCCGTGAGGATGATATTTTCCCAAAACCTCTCCCACTATACGGGCGGATTTTTTATATTGTCCCCCAGAAGTAAGCCCCAACTCGCTCATTCCATATAAAACCCTTCTGTGTACGGGTTTCAATCCGTCGCGCACATCCGGAAGCGCCCTCGATACTATTACAGACATAGAATAATCAATATAGGCGCTCTTCATCTGGTCTTCAATATTGATTTTCTGTATCTTTCCTTGTGTTTCTTCTAATTCCATGTATTTAACTATATTTACCTCGAATAATTCCGCACGGTATAGTACGAAAATAACGGTCAAAAATACGCTTTTTTTTTGGAAAAATAAAGAGAGACACAACTTTTTTGAGTATTTTAGCGGAAATTTTAATCCGTATGCATCTACAATTATCGAATGAACTTAACGACATAATAACCTATTCCAAAGAAGAGGCCATGCGCCTGGGCAATTATACTATTTCAACCGACCATCTTATATTGGGAATGATAAGGCACGGCGAAAATGCCGCTACCGAAACGCTGCTTAAAATGGGAATAAGCCTTTCCGGATTAAAGAAAGGGATAGAACTCAGAATAAAAGGAAATATGCCCGTACCTATGGAAAATTCCGATAAACTCTCTCTTTCCAAAGCATCGGAAAAAGCACTTAAAATAATGTTCCTCGAAGCAAGGGCGATGAATGAAGTAAAACCCGGAACAATACATCTGCTTTTATCTATTTTCAGGTGCCGGGATTGTGCGGCAACGGATCTGGTAGAATCGAGAGGGGTAAGTTACGAAACAATAAAAGACAAAATATCTCCGGAAAATATTCCGGACAAGGATACGGAAATAACGAACAGCAATATGAACGGATACGGAAACAATAATTATACGGAAGAACCGGGGATGCCGAATAATATGAAACGGGAAAAAAAACCGGGCAATTCGTCTACTCCGGTGCTCGACAGTTTCGGATATGATCTTACAAAAGCTGCAGCCGGCGATAAGCTGGACCCGGTAGTAGGCCGCGAAAAAGAGATAGAGAGGCTTGCACAGATTCTGGGAAGGAGAAAAAAGAATAACCCCGTACTTATAGGAGATCCCGGAGTTGGAAAATCCGCTATTGCGGAAGGGCTTGCAATAAAAATAGCACAGAAAAAGGTATCGCGGGTACTGCTGAATAAAAAAATTATCTCGCTCGATATAGGTTCCATCGTAGCCGGAACAAAATACAGGGGGCAATTCGAAGAGAGGATGAAAGCAATCCTTAATGAAGTCAATAAACATCCCGATATAATCCTATTCATAGACGAAATGCATATCCTGGTAGGAGCCGGAGGCGCTGCCGGCTCGCTCGATGCCGCAAATATGCTTAAACCCGCCCTGGCAAGGGGGGATATTCAATGTATAGGGGCGACAACATTGGACGAGTACAGACAGTTCGTAGAAAAGGACGGTGCGCTGGAAAGAAGATTCCAGAAAATCATGGTGGAGCCTACAGATTTCACCCAGACGCTAAAAATACTGGGAAATATCAAAGAACGTTACGAAAAGCACCACAACGTAATTTATACGGATGAGGCGATAAAATCCTGTATAACTCTAAGTCAGAGATATATTACCGAACGTTGTCTTCCCGATAAAGCTATAGATATAATGGACGAGGCAGGAAGCCGGGTGCATCTTAAAAACCTTAAAACCTCAAAGAAAATACAGGAGTTGGAGAAAGCCCTGGAGACAATAAGTCTTGAGAAACAGAAAGCGGTGGCGGATTCCGATTTTGAGAATGCAGCGATGTACAGGGATATTGAAAGCAATAAGAAACAGGAACTATCCCTTGAACAGGAAAAATGGGAAAAGAAGCAAACAATGAATCCTTATACGGTAAACAGCGAAGATATAGCGGAAGTTTTAAGCATGTCTACCAATATACCTGTTAACAAAATAGCCGAGAGCGAGGGACACAGGCTTATGAATATGAGTAAAACACTCCGCGAACAGATAATAGGACAGGACGAGGCCGTAGACAAAGTTACAAGGGCTATCCGGCGGAACCGCGCAGGATTGAAAGACCCCGGCAAGCCTATAGGTACATTCATATTCCTGGGTCCTACCGGTGTCGGTAAAACCCGGCTGGCAAAAATTCTGGCACAATATCTTTTTGATTCTCAAGACAGCATTATAAGGATAGACATGAGCGAATTTATGGAAAAACATGCAGTAAGCCGGCTTATAGGCGCTCCTCCGGGATATATAGGATATAATGAGGGTGGGCAGTTATCGGAAAAAGTAAGGAGAAGGCCGTATTCGGTAGTATTGCTGGACGAAATAGAAAAAGCCCATCCCGATATTTTCAACCTGCTTTTACAGGTATTGGATGAAGGACACCTGACGGACAGCAACGGCAGGTATATAGATTTCAGGAACACGGTATTAATACTGACATCCAACATAGGAACAAAAGAGTTAAAAGAGTACGGAGCCGGGCTGGGTTTTGCAAACTCCACAAAAAGAGATACCCAGGTAAAAGGTAAAACAATAATAGAAAAAGCCATAAAAAAGACTTTTACTCCGGAATTCCTTAACAGGCTTGACGAACAGGTAATGTTCAACCCTCTCGGAAAATCCGAGATAGAAAAAATAGTGGAAATAGAGTTGAAGGATATTTTCCGGAGAATGGAAAATGCCGGATATAAATTAAGGCTCCCTAAGAACGTGAAAAAATTCGTGGCCGATGCCGGGTTTGATCCGCAATACGGCGCACGTCCTCTGAAAAGGGCTGTACAACGTTATATCGAAGACCCTGTTGCGGAAATAATAATATCGGGAAAAGTAAGACATGACTCCGTAATAAACCTTAAACTGAACAAAGATAAAAACGGAGTGGAAGCATATTAAGAAACCTTACTTCTGTTAAATAGGCCCCGTTATACGCCGCTGTAAGCAGTTTAAAATAGCTGAAAATATTTTTAAAATAATTTCGGTAACAAACCAGAACATTTTCTAGATATGTAGCAGGAATTTCCGGCTGCCCATGTTGGCGATTCTGTAAAATCTTTCCATAAAAGACTGAGGAGGTATCTGCCTGGCCGCAATTTTCTCTACACCCGGCAGACTGTTATACATCTCCGACAACTTGCGCAGGGAAAGTCGCTCATAACTCTCTTTATCAACATAATACTCAACCGGAGACCGCTCCCCTGCCGGTGCAAAACCCAGTCGCTTATAAACATCCCCGCAAGACCACTCGTTATCGGAATATGTCATAATTTCAACCGGTAATGCATTGGGATTATCCGAGTTTTTTAATGCAATATCTCCAAGAAATGCTTTTAAAAGCCGTCCCATTCCGCCTGTCACCCTTATATCGGGCAAAGAAGCGTAACGTACCCATTCATATGAACTGAATACCGCCGCATCATTATATGAATACCCTCGCCCGGAACTACTCCCCTGCCCTGGTGTAACATTCCGCAAAATATTGAGATCCCGCACCTCTTTTTCCGGAACATTGGAAAAAGGATCGAGCAGCCTCCTGAACATATGCCGCGGAGCGGAAAAAGTCGCAACCGCCACTATCTCCCCTCCATACGCAAGCGCATAGCGGTATTTGCTTCCGGCATAACCATAAGAATGATATTTGTTCAGAAAATCAGCCCCGGTAATATAAAAGTCTTTCCACTCCGTTCCGCGCAATATTTTACATTTACGGGCAAAAATACTCCTGAATATCCCGATACGGCACATTATCCTTTTTCTTATTATTTCCCCGCAATTCCGCCACCTGTCCTCATAAAGATAGAGAGTATCGCAATCCTGCGCGTAAATGCGTTTAATATCCGCCCTCCCGTCTTTTTCTATCAGATAAATAACAAAATCATATCCCGGAAAAAAGAAAAAATTACGATCCGCCGAGAAACCGATTCCGGCCTCTTTTAAAAAATCCCTGAAAGAAGAAATAAATTCATTTTCCATCCCCAATCCTCCGGTTATATAAAAATACTTGTTTTACCTCTTCCCGTAAGAGAGGATTCCAGCTCGCCGACATGATAAAGAAACCCTTCATCCGCAAAATATTTCGCGTTCCGGGGGCACTGTTTCAAGCAGGCACAACATTTGATGCATATACCGGATACTCTGTCGGGATGAATATTATCTATCGCCCCCATAGGGCATACTCCTGCACAAATCCCGCAATTATCACAACTGCTGCGCGTAAGAGGCTTAACTTTTCGTATATCTATCCTGTTTCCCGACGCACCTGCGGGTTGATAATAGACCCTACGCCCCGCTTCAGCCCCCGGCACTCCGGAAACGGAGAAGAGTTTATCGGGATACCTGAAAAGCCTACCGATTTTATCTGCAATCGCAACGCCGAACCTCTCCGCTAAAGCCATGTCCTTATCATCCGGACGACCTACTGCTATTTTTTCCGAAAAAGAGTGCTGACCGACAAACGCCGCCGCCGCAATTACCGCAAAACCGCAATATTCCATAATATCCGTAAGTTCCGCAAGCGCATCATCAAAACTACGGTTCCCATACAACACCACAGGCACTCCCCACGCCCCTTGCCCTTTTATACTCTGCAAAAAGGGAAGCAATAAATTAGGAACCCTCCCTGCATATACCGGAACTCCGAGTATAACTATATCTCCCGGTAAAAACTCAGGCATTGCAACGTTATAATCCGTTTTTTCATTCCGGCAATCCGCATTCCGCTTCCCCGGCAAGGTAAAATCATAAGGATAAAACGGGACACTTCCGCCGCAAACAATTCCGGAACGTGAAGCGGCTGTTTTTCCTATTTTCCCAACTACCCGTTTCGTGGTTCCGGTAGGGCTGAAATAAACTCCCCATACCCTGCAAATTTTAACATCAGAATTATACATAATCCCCGCTAATTAAACCATTTTTACTACTATTATATAGATGCACATTCAATTACTCCGGAAGCATATTAAGTGTATATACACATTTTTATTACTACTATATTAGATGCTTATTCAGTGTAATAGCCATTCCGTTTCCCGATAATTAAACTATTTTACTGCGACATATATATAGAATACAGATTTGTTCTGCCGGGCAAAATTAACAGTTTTTACCTCTTGCAAAGAAAATCCGCAAATAATTTTGCATAAAAGAAAAAAATGTCTACTTTTGCAATCCCAAAACGGAAG
>CAYVED010000018.1:0-41283 GCA_964449975.1 uncultured Muribaculaceae bacterium | reverse complement strand
CTTTTCCCTCTCCCTCTTTGGTTTGGGCGAATTCAATCATTCCCGTTTTTACAAATTCCGTATTAAGCTGCGTATGACAGCGAATACAGTTATTCATTATCACCCCCATGCTGGCATCGCGCGGACGGATTACCTGCGGTTCGGCCTTAAATGTGAAAACAGTCGAATGGTAAATTCCGTCCATCGCCTTAAAAGCATATTTACTCACAATATTATCCTGGGGTACATGACAATCGTTACATGTAGCCCAGACATTGTGCGAACTGTGCATCCACGATTGATAATAAGGAGTCATAATATGACAATTAATGCAGGCGGCAGGATCATCGGAAAGGTAAGTATATGCCCTGGACATATACAGAGCATATCCGCCGAGTCCCGCCGCACTACCACTTAAAACAAAGAGCGGTATTACGAAACATCTCGGAATAATATTTAATAATTTCTTCATTTTCTTCAATGCGGTATTATTTCAGACAAAAATAAGTTACTCATCCTGATTGGATCGTAACATTTGTTACGGAGTATGATTTTTTCAAAAAAAATTTGCTCCGGCTTTGACTTTTTTATTTTTGTATGCTTGTATATAAAATCGAGTTTTTTAATGTAATTTTGTAAGCAAAAAAAAATGGCATTCGTACATCTTCATGTTCACACATATTATTCGATTTTAGACGGGGCGGCAAACATCAAAGGTCACTTTAAGAAAGCCGGCGAGGACAGACAGCCGGCGCTGGCAATTACCGACCATGGCAATATGTTCGGCGTTAAGGAGTTTCTTAAAGTTGCAAAAGATTTTCCCGACATAAAACCCATAGTAGGATGCGAAGTATATTTAAACAGGGAAGGGCGTTTCACCAAAAGGGGAAAAGAGGATCAGGGAGCATATCATCTTATACTACTGGCCAAAAATATCGCCGGATATTATAATCTGGTTAAAATAGTCTCCACCGGATGGACAGAAGGATTTTATTATAAACCCAAAATAGACAGGGAAATACTCGAGCGATACCATGAAAATCTTATTTGCTGTTCCGCATGTCTGGGAGGAGAAGTGCCGAAAGCTATTACAGCCGGGGATTTAAAAGAAGCGGAAGAAACTGCTCTATGGTATAAAAACCTTTTCGGAGACGATTATTATTTTGAAGTACAGCTTCATAAGACCGAACTGTCCGGTTATGGAGAAGAGGTGTTCCAGATGCAGAGCATTGTAAATAAAGAAATATTCGCATTAGGCAAAAAGCTGGGAATAAAAGTCGTAGCGACCAATGACGTCCATTTTACCAGTAAAGAAGACGGCCCGGCCCACGACAGGCTTATCTGCCTTACCACTAATTCCAATTTCGATGATCCCAACCGTATGAGATATACCCAGCAGGAATATCTTAAGACCGAAGAGGAGATGACGCTTCTGTTTTCAGAACATCCGGAAGTAATACACAACACCATTGAAATTGCAGATAAAGTAGAGAGATATACAATAGACCGGGATCACGTCCTGCCGGTTTTCCCTATTCCGGGAGAGTTTACAGACAGCGATGATTATCTAAGGTATCTGGTTTACAAAGGCGCTGAAAAAAAATACAGGGAAATTAACGGGGAAGTACAGGAAAGGATCGACTTCGAGCTTACTACAATAAAAAAAATGGGGTTTCCCGATTACTTCCTTATAGTACAGGATTTTATTGCCGCCGCAAGGGATATGGAAGTATGGGTAGGCCCGGGAAGAGGTTCGGCCGCCGGCAGCGTGGTGGCTTATTGTCTGGGGATAACCAATCTCGACCCTATTAAATACGACCTGCTCTTTGAGCGTTTCCTCAACCCCGACCGTATTTCAATGCCGGATATTGATATTGACTTCGATGACGACGGACGCGGAAAGGTTCTTAAATATGTGGAAGGAAAATATGGTAAAGACCATGTTTCCCATGTGGTTACTTTCGGCACAATGGCTACCAAAAGCGCTATAAAAGACGTGGCGCGCATACAAAATGTTCCTCTGCAGGAAAGCGACCGTCTTACCAAGCTTATTCCCGACAGTCTTCCCGAAACGGTAGAGAAGATAAAGGGGGAAAAAGGCGAAACAATAGAAAAAGTTACAAAGAATAAAGTTACCGTAGAGAACTGTATAAAATTCGTTCCGCAGATTCAGCAGGCATACAACGAATCTCCCATTCCGGGAGTATCCGAAACATTGGAGTATGCCAGAAAGCTCGAAGGAACCGTACGTAATACCGGAGTTCATGCCTGCGCAATCATAATAGGGCGCGACAACCTCACCGAACATATACCTATCTGTATCGCCAAAGATAAAGATACAGGAGAAGATATGTGGGTATCCCAGTATGAAGGAACATTTATAGAAGACGTAGGAATGCTGAAAATGGACTTTCTGGGATTAAGAACTTTATCCATACTTAAAGAAGCCGTATTAAATGTAAAGAAACACCGGGGAATAGATATTGATATTGAAAATATTCCTATAAATGATACAACCACTTTCGAACTTTTCGGACGCGGAGATACCGTAGGGGTGTTCCAGTTCGAGTCGCCCGGAATGCAGAAATGGTTGAGAGAACTGAAGCCCAACCGTTTTGAAGACCTTATAGCCATGAACGCCCTTTACCGGCCGGGGCCTATGGACTATATCCCGGATTTTGTAGCCCGTAAACACGGGGAGAGAAAAATAGAATACGACCTGCCTCAAATGGAGGAAATACTATCGGATACTTACGGCGTTACGGTATATCAGGAACAGGTGATGTTACTCTCCCAGAAACTGGCAGACTTTACAAAAGGCATGGCAGACGGATTACGCAAAGCGATGGGTAAAAAGCTCATAGATAAAATGATGGAGCTTAAAACCAAATTCCTGGAGGGAGGAAAGGGCAACGGGCATCCGGAAGACGTTCTGGAAAAAATATGGAAAGACTGGACCGCTTTCGCCCAATATGCATTCAATAAATCCCACTCCACCTGCTATGCGTGGGTGGCTTACCAGACAGGATATATGAAAGCCAATTATCCGGCGGAATTCATGGCGGCCAACTTAAGTAAAAACCTTAATAATATAGACGAGATCACCAAGCTCATGGACGAATGCAAAAGAATGGGGATCTCGGTTCTCGGACCATGCGTGAACGAGAGCGACAATACTTTTACCGTAAACAAGGATGGAAACATACGTTTCGGGATGGGGGGCATAAAAGGCGTAGGCGGCGCGGTAGTGGAAAGCATTGTAAATTGCAGGAAAGAAAAGACTTTCGAAGGTGTCTTCGATTTCATAGAACGTGTATCCGGAGCCGGTACGGTAAATAAAAAAACAATAGAGTCGCTTGCCTATTCGGGAGCATTCGACTCGTTCGGGGAAATCCGCAGAGACCAGTTCTTCGCCACGAATTCAAAAGATGAGATATTTATAGAGGCTCTTTGCCGCTACGGATCAAAACTTCAAACGGATACTCTCGGCGGAGGAAACTCCCTGTTCGGAGATTCGGACGAAGGATTCAAGCCTACTCCGCCCGATATTCCGATTCCGGGAGAATATAATAAACTGGAGATACTGAAAAAGGAAAAGGAGCTGGTTGGAATGTATCTTTCGGCACATCCGCTGGATATGTATTCTTTTGAAATGAGAAATTTCGTAAAACTCACTCTGAACGATGCTCAGGAGCTTGTAAAACAAGCTGCCAACGATATAAATTTACAGAAAAAGGAGATATATCTCGCCGGTCTGGTAACGGCGGTAAGCAAAAGGGTTTCTCAAAAGAGCGGCAAACCCTGGATTTCATTTACAATAGAAGATTATACGGGAAATATCAGTTTTTCGCTCTTCGGAAAAGATTATGAAACCTTTATGCCTTTTCTGCAGGACGGGCACGCGCTGTTTATGAAATGCGCCATAATGCCCCGCTTCGGAGGCTTCTCCAAGCAGGACGAAAACCGGAAAGAGGGAGAAAAACCGTCTCCTGTGGAGTGCGAACTCAGAATAAGAAAAATAACTCTACTGGCGAATACCAAAGATGATTTTATAAAAGATTTTACGGTAAATATACCCGTTAAGAAGATAAATAAAGCATTCCGGAAAGAGCTTGTTTCCAAACTCAAAGAACACAAGGGTAAAAAACTGCTTTCCCTTAAGGTTCTGGATTATGAAAATCAGATAGCCGTAAATTTCTTCTCAAAGAAATACAAAATAGATGTTAATCCGGATTTTATTGATTTTCTGGAGCATAATAATCTGGAATACAGCGCGGATATGGATGTGGCAATATAAAAAATTATGGAGATCAGAGCAGATATTTATTTGGGAGACAGTATAAACGAATTAAAGAATATTCCCGATAATTCCATTGACCTAATTATAACATCACCGCCGTATGCGGATCAAAGAAAGAATACATACGGAGGTGTTATAGTCAATAAATATGTCGAATAGTTTCTACCCGTTACTGAAGAATTATTTAGAGTTCTAAAACCTACGGGAACTTTCGTATTGAATATAAAAGAAAAAGTACAGGGCGGAGAAAGAAGTACATACG
This sequence comes from uncultured Muribaculaceae bacterium, assembly GCA_964449975.1. GTDB lineage: Bacteria > Bacteroidota > Bacteroidia > Bacteroidales > UBA932 > Egerieousia. Next base: position 36,742 of record CAYVED010000018.1, on the reverse strand, counting down.
TACTGGAACTAATATTAGAGATGAAGAAACAGGGCTGGTTATGGACGGAAGAATTTATCTGGCATAAAAAAAATTGTTATCCCGGAAAATGGCCCAACAGGTTCAGGGATGCCTGGGAAAGATTATTACAATTCAATAAATCAAAGAAGTTCTGTATGTACCAGGAAGAGGTAATGGTTCCCGTAGGAGAATGGGCTAAAAACAGGCTTAAAAATTTAAGCGATACGGATCAGAAAAGAGATAACTCCAAAGTAGGAAGCGGATTCGGCAAAAATATCTCGAACTGGCTAAACAGAGATAAAGCATATCCTACCAATGTTCTGCATCTTGCAACGGAATGCAGCAATAAAAATCATAGCGCGGCATTCCCGGAAACATTGCCGGAATGGTTTATTAAGCTATTCACCAAAGAAGGAGATACCGTTCTGGATCCGTTCATGGGAAGCGGAACTACTAATATCATAGCCCAAAAATTAAAAAGGAACAGTATCGGGATTGAAATAGTCCCCGAATATTATTACATGGTAAAAAGAGAATTAAAAGAATGTGAATTACTACTATTTACACCGAAGACGGAAGTATAAATTGGGAAAAAATATTAATTTTCAATTCCGGAAAATAAATCCTACAAACTCTTCAGTTCTATTCTGGCCCCATCCGGAGTAATTAAAAGCATCCCGCTCTCCGCACTGCAAAGATGTCCGATTATATCCACATTAGGAAATTCTCTATGAAATTTCTCATGTTCGGATAAAGGTACGGCAAACAAAAATTTATAATCGTCTCCCCCGTTCAGAGCTGCCGTTATGGCATCTATGTTAAGCTCCTCCGCCATTGCAAAAGTCTGGGAAGCTATAGGGATTTTTTCAAGATAAATTTTAGCTCCGGCATTATGCTCTTCGCAAAGCTGTCTTACCGATGCCGCCAGGCCTTTTGTGATAAAATAACCTGCGGCAGGAAAAAGTTCCGCATCCTTAAACTGCTCTACGGTTTTAGGATTTATCTCCGGAGAAAGATACCGGGTCAGTATATATTTATATTCCGTCAGATCGGGCTGATTATAACCGGCCGCCTCTGCCGCCGTTATTTTATTAAACGCTATCTTTTCCCTTTCAAGCACATGAAGTCCCATATATGCGGCGCCTATATTTCCGGTAAGACACAGCAGGCAGGTATTATCCACAGGCGGAAAACTCTTTATTATTTTTGCGCTCTGTTCTCCTATCGCGGAAATACCTATCGCAAGTCCGGTCATGGAAGCATTCATATCGAGAAAAAGATTTTTGATTTTATGCTCCTTTGCCGCCGCCAGAACTCCGCTCCAGAACTCCGCGACATCTTCAACGCAAAAGCGGGCGGAAAGTCCGATATTATAAGACAATCCTTCCGGATTATGACATCCGGCATATATATTTCCCAGCGCCAAAAGTGCGGATTTATATCCCAGATGCTTTAAAGGAGTATATGTCAGATCAAAATCTATCCCTTCAAGCATAAGTTTAGATACGGTAATATAACCGGCCGACACCTTTATGTAATTCGCCATTTCCCGGTTAATATATCCGCTCCCGAAAAACAGGCTTTCCAGCAATGCCTGCTTCCCGATACTGCTTATAGGGGTACGTTCCCGCATGTTTATCTTTTCATTGTTACCGGTATTTTCATCCTGTAATACTTCCTTTTTTTCCGGCTCTTTTTTTGCTTGCGTATTTCCCATGTTCCCTATTTTTTTACAAAAATATCTAAAATGGATTAACTTTGCATCATAATGAGTAAAAATAATAACATAATAGAAAATATAGCCAATGCCGAATACCAGCATGGCTTTGAATCCAGTATCAATCAGGAATTTATTCCCAAAGGTCTTAACGAGGATATTATCCGTTTAATATCTTCAAAAAAGGAAGAGCCGGAATGGCTCCTGGATTTTCGTCTGAAGGCGTTTGCCAAATGGCAGACAATGAAAATGCCTACATGGGCGCATCTCAACATACCCCCTATTGATTATCAGAATATTATATACTACGCAGCACCCAAGCAAAAAAAAGAATCCACGGAAATCGACCCAGAACTGGAAGATACATTCAACAAACTTGGGATACCATTGCACGAAAGGAACGTATTGGCGGGAGTCGCGGTAGATGCCGTATTCGATTCGGTATCGGTGAAAACCACTTTCCGCGAAACACTTGCGGAAAAAGGCGTAATTTTCTGTTCCTTTTCTGAAGCTGTAAGGGATTATCCCGACCTGGTAAAAAAATATCTTGCATCCGTAGTCCCTATAGGAGATAATTACTTCGCCGCCCTCAATTCCGCGGTTTTCAGCGACGGTTCGTTCTGTTATATCCCCAAAGGAACAAAATGTCCCATGGAGCTTTCAAGCTATTTCAGGATAAATGCAAAAGGAACCGGACAGTTCGAGAGAACGCTCATAGTCGCCGACGAAGGGTCTTATGTAAGTTACCTGGAAGGCTGTACGGCTCCCCGGAGAGATGAAAACCAGTTGCATGCGGCGGTAGTGGAAATTATCGTAATGCAGGATGCCGAAGTAAAATATTCAACCGTACAGAACTGGTATCCGGGTGATAAAGAGGGAAAAGGCGGTATCTATAATTTCGTAACCAAAAGGGGGATATGCAAAGGGGCCAACAGCAAATTATTCTGGGCGCAGGTTGAAACCGGTTCTGCAATTACATGGAAATACCCCGGTACGATACTCCGTGGCGACAACTCCGCATCGGAGTTTTATTCCGTTGCGGTAACGAACAACTATCAGCAGGCGGATACAGGAACAAAGATGATACATATAGGTAAAAATACAAGAAGCAGGATTGTAAGTAAAGGAATATCATGCGGTCATAGTCAGAATAGTTACCGTGGTTTAGTTAAAGTTTTACCTAATGCGGAAAATGCAAGAAATTTTTCTCAATGCGACAGCCTTTTGTTAGGAGATAAATGCGGCGCCCACACTTTCCCTTATATAGAAAGCGAGAATCAGACCGCAATAGTGGAGCATGAAGCCACGACCTCAAAAATAGGGGAAGAACAGTTGTTCTATTGCAGGCAACGCGGAATTAAAGAAGAAGATGCGATAGGGCTTATAATTAACGGATATGCCAAAGAGGTGCTTAATCAGTTGCCTATGGAATTTGCGGTTGAAGCCCAGAAACTGCTGCAAATATCCCTTGAGGGAAGTGTCGGATAATTAATTTATAGAAAATGTTTAGTATTGACAATATAATTTTCACTATTGCCGGACAGGGAGTAAGCCTCCTGGAGATGCTTGCGGTCTTCGCAGGATTGAGTTGCGTTTTTTTCGCCACAAGGGGAAAAGTGTTTAATTTCTGGCTGGGTTATCTTTACAATATTCTGCTTTTCTTTATGTTCATGCAAAAGCACTTATATTCCAGCATGCTTATCCAGCCCGTTTCGTTCATAATAAACTTTTTCGGACATTACAGATGGACACATCCGGCGGAGAACGAGAAAGACAGGAAAGAGGAACTGAAAATAACATTGCTTACAAATAAAGAGAGGATGCTTTTCCTGGGAATAGTGATTGTTTTCACATTATGCTGGGGATTTTTCCTCAGCAAGTTGAACGCATTATGGCCCGGTCTGTTTCCGATGGCGCGACAACCTTTCCTGGACGCATTTGTTACATCATTTATATTATTGGCGCAATACCTGTCGGCCCAGAAAAAACTCGATTGCTGGGGGGCCTGGTTTGTTGTAAATATCACCAATATTACATTATATATTAAAGCAGGACTGGCGTTCATGCCTATTGTCAGCGCCGGGTATCTTATACTCGCCTTTTTCGGATTTGCAATGTGGCGCAGGAAAATGGCCGATCAATAACCGGAAAACAACCGGTTACCGCTGTCCTGAAAAATTTTTATAAACTAAAAAAATATGAACAATTTAATAAAAATACATGACCTGCACGCCTCTATAAACGGCAAAGAGATATTAAAAGGAATTAATCTGACCGTAAAACCCGGCGAAGTACATGCCATTATGGGGCCTAACGGATCGGGAAAAAGTACTCTGGCCGCCGTTCTCGCCGGAAGGGAAACTTTTGACGTTACGCAGGGAAAAGTTGAGTTTCTGGGAAAAGATCTTTTGGAAATGCCGGTAGAAGAACGCTCCTGGGCAGGACTTTTCCTCGGATTCCAATATCCTGTGGAGATTCCCGGAGTTACCAACGTAAATTTCATGAAAACCGCCGTAAACGAGCATAGAAAATATCATAATCTTCCGCCTCTCACTGCAGCCGAATACCTCAAACTTATGAGGGAAAAGATGGCGGTAGTGGAGATGGATCCTGCGTTTTCTTCAAGAGGTGTAAATGTAGGCTTCTCCGGAGGAGAGAAAAAAAGAAATGAAATATTTCAGATGGCCATGCTCGAACCTAAACTTTCCATATTGGACGAAACCGACAGCGGGCTTGACGTAGATGCTTTAAGGATAGTTGCCACCGGTGTCAATAAACTGAAAAAGCCCGATAATGCCGCCATAATCATAACCCATTACCAGCGCCTGCTGAATTATATTGTTCCCGATATAGTACATGTTCTTTATAAAGGACGCATCCTGAAAACAGCGGGAAAAGAACTTGCCCTTGAAGTAGAGACAAGAGGGTATGATTGGCTGATAAACGAATAAAAAGGAATATGGCAGATAATTATATATATATACCAGAAAGCAAAGGGAAGAATATACCTGTCAAAGAGCATTTCAGGTGTCGCGTTCCCCTAAGTAATACCAGGCAGATATTCGTTATCGACGGCAAAGAAGAGAAAAGCGGGAACGAATACGAGCTGAAACTCGGACGAGGGGAAATATTACCGGAAATAGTACAGGTCATACAGGTAAGAAGCAATGAAAAAGCAGAAGATATATCTTATAAAACCGGCTTTATATTGGGAGAATCTTCGCAGGCCAGAGTGCTTCTCTGTTCCCACACCCTATCCATGCATAACTTTATCACCGGCGAGAATGTAAATATAAAACTGGAAAAGAACGCCAACCTGGATATGGTAGTCATGCAGAACGAGCATAACCGTTCCGTGCATAAAAGCGTTTTTAATGTGGAGATGGCAGCTTCTTCCGTCCTGAACATTCATCTTATAACGCTTCACGGAGGCGATATTTCAAACAAACTGGAAATAAATCTCAACGGAGAACACGGAGAATGTTTTATAAACGGCCTTTATCTGGCGGACGGTTCCCAGAAGGTATCTACAGAAGTAAACGTATTCCATAATGTACCCCGGTGTCGCAGCAACCAGTTAATCAAGGGAATCCTCGACGGAGAATCGGTTACGCAATTTAACGGGAAAATATATGTGGCCGTGGATGCTCAAAAAACAGAAGCCTACCAGTCCAATAATAATCTTCTTGCAAGCGAGACGGCAAAAGTATATACCAGACCGCACCTTGAAATATACGCCGACGACGTAAAGTGTTCGCACGGCGCTACCATAGGGAGCCTGAACGATATGGAACTGTTCTATATGCGCTCCAGGGGTATTCCGCTCCAGGAAGCAAGACTGCTTCAGAAACAGGCATTTGCATACACCGTATTGGAAAAAATTTCAAACAGCGAGCTAAGGGAAAGACTGTATTCCCTGGTGGAAAGAAGGCTGAGGGGAGAGTTTTCACACTGCTCAAATTGCAGTATGCACTGCTGTTAGGAGATTGTTAATTTAATTGTTGAAAAGTCTTGCCGGTTTTATAGGGCAGACGGGGTAAAAATATATATCTTGCAAGCCAAAATCGTCTGAATATGAATACGACCTACACATATCAAGAAGCTCTGGAAGAGAGCGTTAAATTTTTCAAAGGCGACGAGTTGGCCGCTTCCGTATGGATTAATAAATATGCCATGAAAGACTCTTTCGGCAACCTTTATGAGAAATCCCCGGAGGACATGCACAGGAGACTGGCAAAGGAATTTGCCAGAATCGAATCCAAATATCCCAACCCTATGGGAGAAGATGAAATATTTAATTTGCTTAAAGATTTCAAATATATAATCCCCCAGGGAGGACCTATGACCGGCATCGGGAACAGCTATCAGGTAGCATCCCTTTCCAACTGCTTTGTAGTCGGACACAACAGCCCGGCCGATTCTTACGGGGGAATCCTTAAAATAGACGAAGAACAGGTTCAGCTTATGAAAAGGCGCGGAGGCGTAGGACACGATCTTTCGCATATCAGGCCTGCGGGGAGTGCAGTACTCAACAGCGCCCTCACATCCACAGGAGTTGTACCGTTCATGGAAAGATATTCCAATTCGACCAGGGAAGTAGCGCAGGACGGGCGCAGAGGAGCGCTCATGCTCTCCATTTCAATAAAACATCCGGACAGCGAAGACTTTATAAATGCCAAAATGGAGCAGGGGAAAGTTACCGGCGCAAATGTATCGGTGAAGCTCGATGATGAATTCATGAAAGCTGCCTTGTCGGGAGAACAATACAAACAGAAATACCCGATAGATTCGGATAACCCCAGGGTAGTCAAGACAATAAATGCAAACAATCTTTGGAAAAAAATTATCCACAACGCATGGAGATCCGCCGAACCGGGAGTATTGTTCTGGGATACGGTTCTCAGGGAATCCGTCGCGGATTGTTATGCGGATCTGGGTTATAAAACCGTAAGTACGAACCCTTGCGGCGAAATACCGTTGTGCCCTTATGATTCATGCCGTCTTATAGCCCTCAATCTCTATTCTTATGTCGATAAACCTTTTACCAAAGAGGCCAGGTTCAATATGGAACTTTTCAAGGAGCATGCGATAAAAGCCATGAAGCTCATGGACGACCTCATAGACCTTGAAATGGAAAAAATAGATGCTATCATAGAAAAAATAGCCGGAGATCCGGAAGACCAGGATATAAAAAGGACAGAACTCGAACTCTGGGAGAAAATAAAGGTAAAATCTCTGGGGGGCAGGCGTACCGGCCTGGGGATCACGGCGGAAGGCGATATGCTTGCTGCCCTGGGACTTATTTACGGCTCCGACAAGGCCATTGACTTTGCCGTTACCGTACAAAAAAGCCTTGCGGTAGAAGCATACCGTTCGTCGGTAATAATGGCCGGAGAAAGAGGGGCTTTCCCTTTGTACGATGCCGCCCGTGAAGAGCATAACCCTATGATAGACAGAGTAAGAACCGCAGACCCGGCCTTATATAAAGAGATGATAAAAAAAGGAAGAAGGAATATCTCCATGCTGACTATAGCCCCTACCGGCACTACAAGCCTAATGACCCAGACCACATCGGGAATAGAACCCGTATTCCTGCCTTTCTACATAAGAAGAAGAAAAGTAAATCCTAATGATAAAAACGTAGTAATTACCTTCAGGGACGAGGTGGGCGATTGCTGGGAAGAGTACTACGTATTCCATCATAAATTCCTTACATGGTGTGCAACGCGCGGGCTTGCCAAAGAAACCGTTACAAAAATGCCTGTAAAAGAGGTAGAAAAACTTGTAAAAGAATCACCTTACTATAAAGCGACCTCAGCCGATATAGACTGGGTAGCCAAAGTAAAGATGCAGGGAAGCATTCAGAAATGGGTAGACCACTCCATAAGCGTTACGGTAAATCTGCCTAACTCCGTTACGGAAGAACTCGTGGCAAATGTTTATAAAACCGCATGGGAAGTGGGCTGCAAAGGCGTAACCGTTTACAGGGACGGCTCCAGAGCCGGCGTGCTGGTATCCGCAAAAGAAGATACAAAAGATACCGTTGCCATAAAACCGAAAAAGCGTCCTAAATCGCTCGAAGCGGACGTGGTAAGATTTACCAACGGAAAAGAGCAGTGGATAGCCCTTGTAGGTAAAATGAACGGAGTGCCTTATGAGATATTTACCGGACTTGTGGACGAAGACAGCCGTAATATACCTAAATCAGTGGTGAAAGGGTATATAGTCAAAGAAAAAGACATCAATACCGGAGTAACCAGATATGACTTCCAGTTCACCGACAGATACGGATATACCAATATCGTGGGAGGTATATCGCACATGTTCGATAAGGAATACTGGAATTACGCCAAACTTATTTCCGGAGTACTCCGTCACGGTATGCCCATTGTAGATGTCATCAATCTTATAAACGGGCTTCAACTCGACAGCGAGGCTATCAACACATGGAAAAACGGCGTAGAACGTGCGCTGAAGTGTTACATCCCGGACGGCACGAAAGACGATACCGGGAAAAAATGCTCTAAATGCAACTCCAATAACCTGGTTTACCAGGAGGGCTGTCTGGTGTGTATGAACTGCGGATACTCCAAATGCGGATAGTGTATTCATAAACGGCCCTGCGTATCTGAAAATTAAGATTATAAAAACTCATAATGACCTCTAAAAGACATAGCGTAACATATCCGAACGCCAAGATCAATATAGGTTTAAAGGTGCTTGACAAGCGTCCCGACGGATTCCACAACCTCGAGACGCTTTTTTACCCTGTAAAAGAAACCGATATACTCGAGATAATAGAGGCCGTGGAACTTAAAATGTTCCGGTACGGGACAAAATATCCCGGATCGCCTGAAGAAGACTTATGCATAAAGGCTTATAATATACTTAAAAAGGATTTTAATATACCTCCCGTAGAAATTCACCTATACAAAAAGATACCTGTAGGGGCTGGATTGGGCGGAGGCTCTTCCGATGCCGCTTTTACATTAAAATCATTAAATAAAATATTCGCACTGCATATCCCGGACAGGGAGTTGGCGGGATATGCCTCTATGCTCGGAAGCGATTGCCCGTTCTTTATTTATAACACCCCGATGACAGGAACCGGACGGGGAGAAATTCTGACCCCGTACGGAACGGAAATTCTTAAAGGATACGAAGTAAAACTCGTTTCCCCGCCTGTTTTCGTTTCAACCGCTGATGCCTACAGCGGTATAATTCCGCGTAATATAAGGCGTGAAAGAGGAGAAATACTTGAAGATAGAGATCTTCGGGAATTACTGACACTTCCGGTTACGGAATGGAAAGGACGCATCGAAAATGATTTTGAAAGTACGGTATTTGCAAAATATCCTCAATTAGGACAATACAAACAACAACTTTATGATATGGGAGCCGTTTACGCCTCTATGAGCGGCAGCGGCAGTACAATGTTCGGAATATTCGCAACAGGTGAGACACGACAATAAAAAAGGGAACACTCCTCTGCTACAATGAGTATCCCTTTTTTTGTGTACTAAAACCTAAACCTACATGTATAAGATGCAGGGGCTATATAAAACGTTGCACAAAAAAATAAAAAATGATTAAAAAAAACTCCGTCAAAGCCTGGATTCTTGCCGCAAGGCCCAAAACATTAGCCGGAGCCGCCGTTCCGGTATTGACAGGTTGTTCATTCGCTTACTCTTACAACAGTCTATATACTATTCCCGCCATTCTCTGTTTTCTTTTCGCCTTTCTTATGCAGATAGACGCCAACCTTATAAACGATCTGTTCGATTATCTGAAAGGCTGCGATAATATCGGCAGGCTGGGGCCGGAAAGAGCTTGTGCACAGGGCTGGATAACCCCGGAAGCAATGAAGAAAGGGATTGCCCTTACTACAGTGCTGGCATGTATAACAGGCCTTTGCCTATTATTTTACGGAGGAACGGAACTTATCGCCGTAGGAGCTTTATGCGTTTTATTTGCGTTCCTTTACACTGCGGGACCATATCCTTTGGCCTATCACGGCTGGGGAGACCTGCTGGTTATAATCTTTTTCGGGATAATTCCGGCAGGATGCACATTCTATATTATGACTCAAAGCATAACAATACAGGTATTTGCCGGAGGTTTCGCATCCGGACTGGTTGTAGATACTCTATTAATGGTGAACAATTACAGAGACCGTGAACAGGATGCGGAAAACGGAAAAAGAACATTGGTTGTGATTCTGGGCGAAAAAGCCGGAGGAATCCTATACCTGGCACTGGGAATATCGGCCTCCCTGATCTGCCTCTCATTCCTTTTCAGCGGGAACATCCCGGCCGCCCTGCTGCCGCAACTCTACCTGATTCCGCATTATTATACATGGAAAAAGATGCTCAGGATAAAACGCGGCACGGAATTGAACGCTATTCTGGCTGAGACATCCCGTAACATGATGTTTTTCGCATTGTTACTCTCTTCGGGTCTACTTGTTGCGGGTAGCTGACAAAGCTATAAGATAGCCTGTCAGGGCGACTCCGGCAAAAGTAATAATAATATCGGTACTCTGCACCGATACCGGATATGCGCTTACAATAAAACTTCCGGGGATAGTTATAACCTCAAAATATTGCTGTACATAGCATAAAACAAGACCTGCAATTATCCCGGCAACCGATCCGAAAACCGATATAAGCCATCCCTGTAAGATAAATATACGGTTTATAAGTTTTCTGTCCGCCCCCATACTCGCAAAGGTTTCCATATCCTCTTTTTTATCAATAATCAATATTGTGAGGGAACTGAATATATTTACGGAAATAATAAGTATTACAAAGAACATTATAAGATATACGGTAAATTTTTCCGCTTTCATCATCTTATAAATCGTCTCATTCTGTCTGAAACGGTCTTTTATTATATAATCTTCCCCAAGAACGGCCTGAATTTGTTTGCCCGTACCGGAATATATCTGTTTATATCCCCGTACCGTCTTTCCCAAAGCAGGTGTAAGGTTGAGATACACCTCAACCGATGTGGCTTCGTTATTCTCATATCCTATAAGATTCCTTACCGTTTTCAGGGGTGCGAAAATATATTTTTTATCAAAACTCTGTTCAAGCCTGATTATACCTCCTGGAAAAAAAGTCTCCTCCCTTAAATTCTGCATAGGATTTATAACAGAAATCTCTTTCCCCCTATCGGGAAAATAAACTTTTACAGGAGTCAGGAAACGTAGTCTCAGCATAAGATCCTGCGCCAGTTTCTGTCCTATTACGGCATGAGGTATCTCTCCCATCATACTTTTAAATTCCCCTTCCACTATATTTTTCGATATACCGCTTACCGTCTCATAAACAGTATCTATACCTTTTATCGTAGCTATGGACTGATTCTCCCCGTATTTTATAAAAACATTCTCTTCCACAATAGGACAAACAGCTTTGACACTCTCTATTGCTTTTATCCTGTCGAACAAGGCCGGAGTAACTTCAAATGTTTTTCCTTTCGCCGGAGTAATAACAAAATCGGCCTCGTAACTCTCATAAAGATCTTTTATGAGGTTGTCGAAGCCGTTATATACCGATAAAATAACAATAAGCGCCATGCTCCCTATTCCTATCCCTACCGCACTGATAATAGAGATAATGTTGATTACATTATGCGATTTCCTGGCGAAAAGATACCTTAATGCTATGAACAGAGACAGGCGCATGCGCTACTTCTTTAAAAGCTCATCGATATGTTCCGCATAATCAAGAGTGGTATCCAGATAAAAAACTATCTCAGGTACAATCCTGAGTTGCTTTCCCACAAGCCTTCCCAGTTCACCTCTTATCTGCTTTACCGAATGCTCCAATATTTCCAGAACCTGCCGGGCCTTTTCAGAAGGGAAAATGCTTACATATACCCTGGCAAGCGAAAGATCGGGGCTTATCCTTACTTCGCTCACCGTAACCATTGCCCCTCCGAAAGCAGCCATTCCCTTACTCCGTATTATCTCGGCAAGGTCCCTCTGGAGTTGCTTGTTTACTTTTTGTTGTCTGGTGCTCTCTCCTTCCATATATTATATTATTTAATTTAAACGTTTAAAAGAGTGTTTGAAATCAATCATACGAATTTAAGAATGTAGTAATTCTTTTTCCCTTTCTGTACGAGAATATATTTCCCGTTAATCAGGTGTTCAGAAGTAAGTACACCGTCCGTCGCGGTAAATTTATCTTTATTTACACTAAGCCCGTTAGCCTGTATCATCTTTCTGCACTCTCCTTTGGAAGGAAATACATCAGTCTCAACAGCCAGAATATCTATAATGTTCCCCCCCAACTTCTCTTTCGGCAGTTCATATTGAGGCACGCCGTCGAATACGGAGAGGAAAGTTTGTTCATCAAGCCTTCTTAAAGCCTCCGGAGTGGAATTCCCGAATAAAATACCCGAAGCCTCGACAGCTTTCTCATACTCCTCCACCCCGTGTACCATTACGGTAATCTCTTTTGCGAGCAGTTTCTGTAACTCCCTCAGATGAGGAGTTTCCGCATGTTTTATAACAACATCTTCTATCTCCTTCCGCGTAAGCATAGTAAATATTTTTATATATTTTTCCGCATCTTCGTCGCTGACATTCATCCAGAACTGATAAAAAGCGTAGGGTGACGTATAGTTTGCTTCGAGCCATATATTGCCTTTCTCCGTTTTACCGAATTTGCCTCCGTCTGCCTTGGTAATAAGCGGACAAACAAGAGCATAAGCCTCGTTTCCGGTTATTTTCCTTATAAGCTCCGTTCCTGTGGTAATATTCCCCCACTGATCGCTTCCCCCCATCTGGAGTTTACAATTTTCATGCTGGTTAAGATACAGATAATCATATCCCTGTACAAGCTGATATGTAAATTCAGTAAACGACATTCCTTCTCTCTCTTCTCCGTTAAGACGTTTTTTAACGGAATCTTTGCTCATCATGTAATTAACCGTTATATGCTTCCCTACATCCCTTATGAAAGCCAGAAAGGTGAAATCTTTCATCCAGTCATAATTATTTACCAGAACGGCGGCATTCTGTCTGTCCGAATCAAAATCCAGAAATCTCGAAAGTTGTTTTTTTATAGCTTCCTGATTATGACGCAGCGTAGCTTCATCCAGCAAATTCCTTTCCGCACTCTTCATAGAAGGATCTCCTATCATTCCCGTAGCTCCTCCCACCAGCGCGTACGGTTTATGTCCGCAATTCTGAAAATGTTTAAGTATCATAATACTTACGAGGTGGCCTATATGAAGCGAATCGGCAGTAGGATCTATTCCTACGTAAGCGCTGGTAGGCTCTTTCATAAGTTGCTCTTCGGTTCCGGGCATCATCGTGTGAATCATACCTCTCCAGGTAAGTTCTTCTATAAAATTTTTCTCCATCGAATGAAATAATTAGTTTTATATGAATTGACAAAGTTAGTAATTATTCTCAAGGATATTACGAATATAATTCATATCTTTACAAATTATCAAAAACAGCATTAATAATAAAAATGAAGACACTAAACAGACTAATCTCCCGTACGGTTTTATTTCTGGCGCTGCTATCTTTATGCGCAACCGTCCTGTCGGCACAGTTGCCGGGTAAACTCGACAGTCTTGCGGCTATTTATAAAAATGAACTTCCCAAAATATCGGGGATGAGAAAACTGGACGTAAGCGACAAAATGAAAAACCCTTTCAAGGAAAAATACGTTATGTACGTAGAACAGCCCGTAGATCATTCCAATCCGGCTAAAGGCTCTTACAGACAAAGGGTGATAGTTATGGTATCCGATTATAATGCCCCTACCGTTATCGTAACCGAAGGTTACGGAGCGGCTTATGCCCTTAGCCCAAGGTACAGGGAAGAAATTTCAAGATTATTCAATACGAATATTGTATTTGTGGAACACCGGTACTTCCTTGAATCCACGCCATTTAAGCAGGACGATTCCACGATTACGGACGAAACCCTGGACTGGAGTTATATGAACGCTCCAAATGAAGCGGCCGATCTGCACAATATAAACCAACTGTTCAGAAAAATATTTCTGGGCAAATGGATCGCGACGGGTATAAGCAAAGGCGGCCAGACCACAATGTTCTACACTGCATATTACCCCGGGGACATGGATATTTCAGTTCCCTATGTAGCTCCTTTATGTACCGCAACCGAAGACGGAAGACATGAGCCTTTCCTTGAAAATTACGCAGGAACCCCGGAGGAGAGAGCTAAAATAAAAGCTTTTCAGGTTGAGTTCTTCAAGAGGAGGGAAAAAATCCGTCCTATGTTCGAGAAACTGAGCAAAGAGAAAGGATATACTTACAAAATACCTATGGACGCCGTATACGATTACTGCGTGCTGGAGTTTCCGTTCGCTTTCTGGCAATGGGGAAACCCCGTTTCCTCCATTCCCGACCCTGCAACGGCAACAGACGAACAGATGTTCAAAGCCCTGGTTAAAGCCAGCGGTCCGGATTATTTTGCAGAAGGAAGCGACACTGCCCCTTTCTTCGTACAGGCGGCTACCGAACTGGGATATTACGGTTATGATACCAAACCGTTTAAGGGACTTCTCACAATAAAGGATTCCAAAGGTTACCTTAACAAATTATTTGTTCCTCAAAGTCAAACCTTTAAATTCGATAGATACCTTTATAAAAAGGTTAAAAAATTCCTGGATAAGACCGATTCGAAAATGATGTTTATTTACGGACAATACGACCCCTGGAGCGCCGTCATGCCTGTCGCTCCGGTTAAAAACGAGAAATTGAAAGCAAAAGGAAAAGGGCGCAGCACAATGGCTTTGTTTATCGAGCCGGGCGGAAGCCACAGGGCGCGAATATCCACACTGCCTGAAAAAGAGAAAGAAGAAGCAATAAATCTGCTGAAAAGGTGGCTGGACATAAAATAACCGGATTACGATAATAAAATTTATGCTGGATTTTAAAGAGATTACATTAGAAGATAAAAATTGGATCGATAAATTACTGCAATACTCGGACTTTATGGGTACCGAGTATTGCTTTACCGTTTTATTTATATGGAAAAACGTCTATAAGACAAAAGTTTGCAGATATAAAGACTTTCTTCTGATCCGCTCCGAACCTTCCGGTATTCCCCACTATATTTTTCCGGCGGGAAAAGGAAGCGAAGAAGAGCTAAAAGAAATCATAGAATTATACCGCAATGATGCCCGCAGTATGGATTCTTCATTTATACTAGCCTCTGTTCCTGATAAACAAAAAGAGCTTCTGAAAGCTCTTTTTCCGGGACAGTTCAATTACGCTCCGTTCAGGAACGGATATGATTATATCTATCTTGCACAGGATCTTATTACTTTGCGCGGAAAGAAATTCCAGTCCAAAAGAAATCATATAGCCCGCTTTAAAGAGCTTCCCGACTGGAAATACGAGCCTATAACAGATGATAATATTGAGGAATGCCGGCAAATGAATGATGAGTGGTGTGCAAAATACGGCTGCGGACAGGATGTTTCAATGGCACAGGAGGCCTGTTCGGTAAGGTGCGCCATATCGAACTTCAATAAACTGGAACTGAAAGGAGGACTTCTGAGGCTCGGAGGAAAAGCAGTTGCATTCACAATAGGCGAAATGCTCAATTCGGATACATTTATAGTACATATAGAAAAGGCTTTCGCAGATATAAGAGGAGCATATCCGGCAATGAGCCAGGAGTTTTTATTGCACCAGATGAGAAATCCGCAACCCCTGTCACTACCCGGCGGGAAACCCAATGAAAATATAACCCCGGAGGAAATAGGTTTTAAATATGTAAACAGGGAAGATGATGCGGGAGACGAGGGCCTCAGAAAAGCAAAAATACAATATCATCCCGCGTTTTTATTCGAAAAGTGGACTGTTTGTGAAAAATAATTATATTTGCACTTATAAACCAATATATTAAAGAAAGTTGGAACCTCCCAGTAGTTTAACTATATTATTTCTGTTTTTAGGGATTACTTTAGCCCTCCTTTTGGTTTGTTCCGCCCTTATATCAGGCAGCGAGGTGGCGTTTTTTTCGCTCTCTCCCAAACAGGTAAACACCCTTAAAGAATCTGCGGACAAAAACAGCGAACGGGTTTTAAGGTTATTAGGCAACCCGGACTATCTTCTGGGTTCGATACTGCAGGCCAATAACCTGGTAAATATTCTCATAGTACTGCTATCCACAATATTGCTCTCCATGATATTTAATTTCGAGGGGTATCCGGTAGTAGAGTTTATTGTAAGTACGATCACCGTGACTTTTATACTGGTACTCTTCGGCGAAGTTCTTCCTAAAATAGTAGCAACTTATGCTCCGGTAAAATTTGCGAAATTTATGAGCGGACCGCTTATCTTCATATCTCCTGTCGCAAAACCTTTTAATTACTTTATGAGCAGGTTTGCCAACAGGGTGACAAATAATATCCCTTTACGCGGAGAGATAACCCTTAAAGAACTGTCTGATGCGGTAGATATAGCAACGACTAACGCCAGCGAGGAAAAAAAGATACTTAAAGGAATCGTCAACCTTCCCACCACCGATGTACGTAAAATTATGAAGCCCAGGGTTGAGGTTATGGCTATAGATATGAGCCTGACCAATGACGAGGTAATAAAAACTGCAACGGATTGCGGTTTTTCACGGCTTCCGGTATATCAGGAAAATCTGGACGATATAAAAGGGTTCTTATATATAAAGGATATGCTGCCTTATCTTCTGGAAAACAGCGGGGATCCGTACAGTTGGAGGAAATGTATCAGGGAAGCATATTATGTTCCGGAAAGCAAAAAGATAAACGATTTACTGGAAGAATTCAGGGACAAAAAGATACACCTGGCTGTAGTGGTAGATGAATACGGAGGTACGGACGGAATCGTTACGCTTGAAGATATTCTGGAAGAAATAGTAGGGGAAATTGTAGACGAAAGCGATTTTAAAGAACTTAAAGATTTGAATAAAAATAAATCATAATACAATGAGCCTTTATTTACATAAAGAGTTAAAAAACGGCGCGGAAATTTCCGTATGGGAAATAACCGAAAGCGAACGGGAGTTGCTGGATATTATCTCAATTCCCAATGAAGAGATGGAAGAGCTGTTTATTATTAAAAGCGAAGCCCGCAGGAGGGAAAAGCTGGCGGTAAGGGCGCTTTTAAATACTGTTTTTAATGATAAAGTATATCTGGGACATCATGATAACGGAAGCCCTTTTATACAAAACAACCTCACTCATATAAGCATTACCCATACCTCCCGTTTCGTTGCTATAATAACACATCCTACGGAAGATGTAGGCATTGATATAGAGAGTATAAAGCGGGACTTTTCCGCCGTTGAAAAAAAGGCTTTATCGGAAGAGGAAAGAGAAGACCTTTCCGATAAAAACAGGAATTTGCAACTTGCCATCTACTGGTGTGCAAAAGAAGCTATCTATAAGAGAATGAGTCAACACGGTGTCGATTTTGCAAAACAGATGGAGATAGAAAAGTTCAATCCGAAAGAGGAAGGAACAATAGAAGCCGTCTTTATCAACAAAGACGGCAGCGAGGAGGAATTCGATCTTGAATACGAAGTATTCGATAATCACGTAATGGTCTGGCTGGTAGGATAGATTCCCGTAGCCCTATTTAAGAATCTGTGCAGTATGGGCCTTTGTATCTACTTTATCTATAATATCTTCGATTAT
This sequence comes from uncultured Muribaculaceae bacterium, assembly GCA_964449975.1. Classification (GTDB taxonomy): domain Bacteria; phylum Bacteroidota; class Bacteroidia; order Bacteroidales; family UBA932; genus Egerieousia. The sequence continues at coordinate 19,351 of CAYVED010000018.1, read as the reverse complement.
CCCTTCTCCGTTTATTACAAAGGTTTTACGGAGAGTGCCCATAAACTCTCTTCCCATGAATTTTCTCGGTCCCCAGCTATCATACGCCTGCATGATTTTCATATCCGTATCGGCAATCAGAGGAAAAGGAAGATTATATTTTTCAATGAATTTAAGATGAGATTTCTCAGAATCCTTGCTTACGCCTATTACCGCATATCCCTCCGAAAGAAAACGGCGGTAATTATCCCTGAGGTCGCACGCTTCAGCCGTACATCCCGGAGTACTGTCTTTAGGATAAAAATACAGCACAAGTTTTTTCCCTGCAAAATCAGTAAGTTTAACGGTATTGCCGGCCTGGTCTTTACCCTCGAAATACGGGGCTTTATCTCCTGCTTTCAACATAATCGTAATTTTTATAAGCCGGCTATCAATCCTCCATACGGAAGACAATAGCCGGCCCATTATGTTTTACATCATTCCGCCCATTCCGCCTCCCATAGGAGGCATCGCAGGCATAGGATTTTCTTCTTTCTTGTCTGCTACGACGCACTCTGTGGTAAGGAACATTCCGGCAACGGAAGCTGCATTTTCAAGAGCGATACGTGCTACTTTGGTAGGGTCTATAACGCCTGATACAAGCAGATGTTCATAAATATCAGTGCGTGCGTTATATCCGAAATCGCCTTTACCTTCCCTTACTTTCTGAATAACTACGCTACCTTCAACACCGGAATTGGCACAGATGATCCTTAAAGGTTCTTCTATTGCGCGGGCAATTATATTAACTCCCGTACGCTCGTCTTCATTCTCAACTTTCAGGTCTTTCAACGCCTCTATCGCCCTTATATAAGCTACTCCGCCTCCGGCAACTATACCCTCTTCAACGGCAGCCCTTGTCGCGCTCAAAGCATCCTCTACCCGGTCTTTCTTTTCTTTAAGTTCGACTTCGGAAGCCGCACCTACATAAAGAACAGCTACTCCTCCGGCAAGTTTAGCCAAACGTTCCTGAAGTTTCTCCCTGTCATAATCGCTGGTAGTAGTCTCAATCTGTTTTTTTATCTGTGCAACTCTCTCTTCAATAGCCTTTTTATCCCCGGCGCCGTTCACGATAGTAGTATTCTCCTTATCTATCGCAACCTTCTCGGCTTTTCCGAGCATATCGGGAGTCGCATTTTCCAAAGTAAATCCCCTTTCCTCGGATATAACCATTCCGCCGGTAAGGGTTGCTATATCCTGCAACATCTCTTTCCTTCTGTCTCCAAAGCCGGGAGCTTTTACGGCCGCTACTTTGATCGTTCCTCTTAAGCGATTTACTACCAACGTAGTAAGCGCTTCCCCATCTACATCCTCTGCAATTATCAAAAGCGATTTTCCTTCTCTGGCAATAGGTTCAAGGACAGGAAGCAGGTCTTTCATCGAAGAAACCTTTTTATCGGTGATAAGGATTGCAGGCTGCTCCATAACAGCCTCCATTTTATCCGGATTAGTCATGAAATAAGGCGATATATACCCTCTGTCAAACTGCATTCCTTCAACAACTTTAACTTCTGTTGCAGTACCTTTTGCCTCTTCAACGGTAATAACTCCTTCTTTTTTCACTTTGCTCATAGCATCGGCGATGAGCTTACCTATAAAAGCATCGTTATTTGCGGAAATAGTTCCTACCTGCTCTATTTTAGAATAGTCGTCGCCTACCGAAGTGCTCTGAACTTTAAGATTCTCCACAACGGACTCAACGGCTTTATCTATACCGCGTTTTAAATCCATAGGATTCGCCCCTGCGGTAACGTTTTTAAGGCCTACATTAATAATAGCCTGGGCAAGTACGGTTGCGGTTGTAGTACCGTCTCCCGCCTGGTCGTTGGTCTTTGAAGCAACCTCTTTAACCAACTGCGCACCCATATTCATAAAACGATCCTCAAGTTCAATCTCTTTCGCTACGGTAACGCCGTCCTTTGTGATTTGCGGTGCTCCGAATTTTTTATCCAGTACAACATTACGTCCTTTAGGACCAAGGGTAACTTTAACGGCATTTGCAAGCTCGTCCGCTCCCTCTTTCATAAGGTTGCGGGCCTCCATATTGAATTTTATCTCTTTAGCCATAATATTTTTATTTTTAGAAATTTCGATAATAGATTAAATAATAGCAAGAATATCGCTTTGGCGCATAATCATGTAGGATTTTCCTTCAACATTTATTTCGGTTCCGGCGTATTTTCCGTAAAGAACCGTGTCGCCTGCTTTAAGTTCCATAGGTTCGTCTTTTTTCCCCGGCCCTACGGCCAGTACTTTCCCTTCCTGTGGTTTTTCTTTAGCGGTGTCGGGAATATACAATCCGCTTGCCGTTTTTGTTTCAGCCTCTTTTGGCTCAACTAGCACTCTATCTGCTAATGGCTTAATATTCATAGTACTACGTTTTTAATATGTTTATTGTTAATTAATGTTGTTTTGATAGCGGTTAATAAAAAACAAATTGAATGCCAAAACTTTTTTATGTCAAATTGGCAGAAAGTTTTGGAGAAAAAAAACATATCTTTGCACTCTGATAAATTAAAGCTTATATTAATATATGGCGACATATTATTTGATGCCCGTATTTTTTATAGCGGGAATTCTGGCAATAGCCCTGGAAGATGTAATAAAGGTAAATAAAGCCGCTACGGCCGTAGGAATGTGTATCATACTGTGGTTCTTGTTCCTGCTTGACGCCACCGCAATATATACCGCCCATACCACCGGTATTTTAGAAAACTTTATGGCATTATTCCCCAATCTTGCCAAAGCTCCTCTATCAGCACAGGCTCATAAATTTATAGAGTTCTCTATAGTCGAATCTTTAGGAGATGTTTCCACAACCTTGTTTTTCGTACTTGCTTCCATGGCCATAATAGACCTTATAGATTGCCACGGCGGATTTGAGGTGATAACTCATTCTATAAAAACCAATAGAAAAAGGAAACTGCTCTGGATAATCGCCATCGTAACATTCCTTATGTCCCCTCTTTTGGGAGATCTGGCGGCGGTAATAGTCATGGTGGCTATAGCCCGCAAACTTATCCCCGCAAAAAAGGAAAGGCTCATGTTCTCATGTATGATAATCATAGCGGCCAATGCAGGAGGCTCCTGGTCTCCAATAGGAGACGTGACGACGCTGCTGCTTTGGACGGGAGGCAATCTCACGGTAGAACACCAGGTTTTGCACATTCTCCCGTCGGCGCTGGTTATGTTATTTATCCCGCTGGTTTTTATAACTTGCCGGATTCCAAAAGAATGTATGGTAGAAAGGGACAAATTGCGCTCCGATGATGATTTTTATAAGAAAATAGATCCGATGATAAGGAAGAAAGTACTTATAATAGGTATGTCGTCCCTGGCTCTTGTCCCGGTATTGCAGTCATTATTCGATTTACCTCCGTTTATGGGAGTTCTGTTCGGGCTTACTATTTTATGGGTAATTACGGACAGGAAATATTCCGACAGCAAAGATGCCGATATGCAGAACCTCCGTGTAAGCAGGGTTTTCTCCAGAATAGACGTTACTACGATATTTTTCTTCCTGGGCATCCTTATGTCGGTACAGGCACTTAATGCTGCAGGTCAGCTAAGGATAATGGCGGATTTCCTTAACGGCGTATTCGATTCCCCGAATCTTATCGCGCTGATAATGGGAATATGTTCTTCTTTCCTCGATAATGTGGCTCTTGTCTCGGCATCTATGGGTATGTATCCGATAGCGCAGGCCGGAGCTTTTATGGTGGACGGTACTTTCTGGACATTTCTGGCGTACTGCGCGGTAACCGGCGGCAGTATACTTATAATAGGTTCCGCATCGGGAGTTACGGTTATGGGGCTTGAAAAAATATCATTCGGATATTATTTCAGGAAGTTCACGCTATTGGTTCTGGTAAGTTATTTTGCAGGAGCAGGTTTGTACTTGTTGTTATTTTAAAATAAAATTTATGAAATCGAATATTAATCCCGATATAAAATTCATGCAGGAGGCACTCAAAGAGGCTGCAAAAGCATACGAGAAAGATGAAGTTCCTATAGGAGCGGTGGTAGTATGCGATGGAAAAGTAATCGCCAGGGCATACAATCTTACCGAAACCCTGAACGATCCTACAGCACATGCGGAAATGCAGGCTATAACTATGGCGACATCTTATCTCGGCGGGAAATATTTAAATCTATGCACATTATACGTCACTATAGAACCCTGCCCTATGTGTGCTGCCGCTCTTGCCTGGTCACAGGTAAAAAAGGTCGTCTACGGCGCTCCCGACATAAAACGGGGATTTTCACTTTTTTCGCCGAACCTGATGCATCCGAAAACGGAATTATCGGGAGGAGTGCTGGAAAAAGAGTGCGGGGAATTAGTTACGAATTTTTTCAGGAACAAAAGATAAAATGGAGTTTTTACAGGAGTCGGGATATATAGGGCTTTTCATAGGAACTTTTCTTGCGGCGACAATAATTCCTTTCAGTTCGGAATTTCTAATCATAGGAACATTGCTTGCAGGAGGCGATCCTGCCCTATCCTTTCTTTCGGCCACGACAGGCAACTGGCTCGGAGGGCTTACTTCTTATTATCTAGGTTATCTGGGAAAATGGGAATGGCTGGAAAAATGGTTAAGAATATCAAAAAAAAGTCTGGAAAAGCAGAAAGAGAAGATAGATAAATACGGAGCGCTGCTGGCCTTTTTAAGCTGGGCCCCGTTCGTGGGGGATATATTTGCCGTAGGCCTGGGTTTCTATAAACTTAATTTTACCAAATGCGCAGTCTACATGCTTATCGGGAAGGCGGTAAGATTCGCCATGTGGGTTATACTGTATGAAGTCTACGGTAACAGCTTCATAGAGTTCATAAACCGTACCTGGTCCTAAATTTTGCATGTATAATTTTTTTATATATCTTTGCACACTCTGAACGCTGAGATATGGTGTAATGGTAGCACTACAGATTTTGGTTCTGTCTGTCTAGGTTCGAATCCTGGTATCTCAACACAAGGAAGGGGGGTGTCTGACAAAAAATAATTTGCAGAACATCCCCTTTTAACGATAAACTCATGTTGCGCATTGTACAAATAATCTGCTTCTCCGCCCTCGCCTTATGTTCCGGCTGTAACTCTTCCTTAAAAGATACCGGAGATATTAAAAGAGCATTTCCCCGTACAGAGATCCCCGCAATGATCTCGTCAAAAGAGGAAATATTGAAATACAAGGTAAAACATTACTGGGACAGGTTTCTCGATTCCGTACGGTTAGCCCGCACGGAGCAGCTAAGATCGGAAATCAAAGGCTCTCCGACAGACTCTCTTATCCTGGGAATCGGTTCTGCGGAATTCGAAGCGGCGTTCGGGGAATATTCATATCTTGTAAATTATTTACAGCCTACGGATTATCATACCGTCCGCACATCTTTAAAAAAACTGTTTGAAAGAGCCGACGGAATAGCATATTCAGGAGACAGTTCTTTCCTTTTCAGATTAATGGATCTTTGCGAAAAATACTTTTATAATCCCAATTCGCCGGTACTTAATGAAGAAGCATATATTCCGGCATTGGAAGGTATCCTCTCTGCAAGATCTGTTGACGAATTAAGTAAAATGCAATATGAATATCAACTGAAAATATCGTCTCTCAACCGGATAGGAAGCCTGGCCGCCGATTTCGATTACAGCACCGTAAAAGAAGCATCCGGCGGAAACAGGATCAAAGGATCTCTTTACTCTATAAAAGCGGATTACACTTTAATATTTTTCAACAATCCGGATTGCTTCTCCTGCGCCGATATTAAAGAGATGCTTAAAACAAATCCGGCAGTCAAATCTCTTACCGGAAACGGAAGGATGAAAATACTTGTCATGTATACGGACGACCAGCTCGATACCTGGAGTAAAAACAGGAAGTCGTATCCCGACAAATGGATATACGCCTACGATCATAATTTTATTCTAAGAGAGAATAATATATACGGATTGCGGGCAATTCCCAGCCTTTACCTTTTGGATAGAGATAAAGAAGTTCTCTTAAAAGATGCAAAAGCGGAAAAAGTTATAGAATTCCTGCAACAGGTCAAATAGTTACACCCTTTAACTTAAAGCATTAAGAATAAGTATCTGCGCCGTAAGCACCCTCAGGAACATAACCAGAGGATATACAGTAGCATAAGCCACGGCGGGATAACTGTTGGAGGCCGTGGAATTGGAGTATGCAAGAGCAGGAGGATCGGTGGTGCTGCCGGCCATTAATCCCATTAACGTATAATAATTAAGTTTATAAAATAACCTGCCTATTGCCGCGCCTATAAGCAAGGGGAATACGGTTATTATAACCCCGTAACCTACCCATACGTAACCCCCGTTATTTACTATGGTATCTACAAACCCCTCTCCGGCACCAAGTCCCACTGCCGCGAGGAAAAGGGATATTCCTATTTCACGCAACATCATATTCGCACTCTGGGTAGTATACGATACTATTTTAAACTTATACCCGAATCTGCTTATAATAATAGCCACTATAAGCGGACCTCCGGCAAGACCCAACTTTACCGGCTGGGGGATACCCGGCAGCATGAACGGTATCGATCCGAAAAATACGCCTATCATTATTCCCAGAAAAATTGCAATAAGATTCGGTTCCCGTAATTGTTTTGCGGAATTTCCGAGAACCTTTGCCAGACTGTCTATATCTTTTTCATCACCCACTACCAATACCCTGTCGCCCATTTGCAGCTCGAGGTCTCCGGCAGCAACCAGATCTATACCGGCCCGGGTAACCCTCGTAATATTTACCCCGAAAACCGATCTCACCTTTAATTCCCCCAATGTTTTGCCGTTTATCGACGGCTGGGTTATTACTATTTTCTTCATAGCTAGCTCGTTATCCATTTTAAGCCATGAATCGAAACTCATATTGAGTTCTTCTCCCGTAAACGCCGTTATGGATCGTCGGATTTGCGACTCCGAGATAACCAGTATCTTATCACCCTCGTACAGAACGGTAGAAGATGTCGGGATCTCGATCCTTCCGTCAGCCCTGCATAATCTCGATACTACAAATGTACGGTCTATAAGGTTATGTAACTGCTCTATGGTTTTTCCGAAAACAGCAGCATTTTTCACCTCTACGGTGTACTTTACAGCCTCTCTGGTATCTTTTTCAGAAGAACTGTTCATTTTTTCATTTTCCCTGTCCGTTTTAATACCGAACAGGTATTTAATACATATTATCGAGAATATTATTCCTACAACCCCCAAGGGGTACGCTACGGCATAACCCAGGGATATATTCTGGTTGTCGCCTCCGGTAATATCCGCAAACGTCTGCTGGGCCGCTCCCAATCCCGGAGTATTGGTTACCGCTCCCGACAAGATTCCGGTCATGGTAACAAGGTCGGTTCCCGTTACAAGATGTATAATATATGCCGTCAGACATCCCGTCAATACTATAATTACGGCGATTCCGTTAAGTATTACCCCGCCTTTCTTAAAAGAAGAGAAAAAACCCGGACCGACCTGCAATCCTACCGAATATACGAACAGGATAAGACCGAACTCCTTTACAAAATGCAGAAGATGCGGGTCGAGCCTCAGCCCGAAATGGCTTGAAGCGATCCCTACAAAAAGAATCCAGGTAATACCAAGAGATATACCTCCTATCTTGATTTTTCCCAATAATATTCCCAGAGCAATAACAAATGCCAGTACCAATACGGAATGAGCAATCCCGTTTCCGAATAATAAATCCGCCAACCAATTCATTTTATAAAGTTAAGGTTAAAATCAAGACGTGCGGAGAAGTCCGCTCCTGTAAGCAACAAGCAACTGCTTCAGATCGTCGATCTGCCGCTGAAGCTCCTTGCCTATATCCGTATTCCGTACCAGTTTCCGCTTTTCCACAAACTCCACAACCTTGGTTTCGGATATAATATCCACCCCCTGCTCTATAGCTTTTTGTCTGGACTCAAAAGGTTCGTGTTGTACCAGCCTTAATCCGTGAGAATTGTAAATAAGCGTATAACCGGCTATACCTGTTTCCGGCTGATATGCTTTTGAATATCCTCCGTCAATTACAAGCAGTTTTCCCCCGGCTTTTATAGGGCTTTCCCCTTTAATGATTTTAACGGGTATATGCCCGTTTATTATATGCGAAGGCTCTCCCTGAACTCCGAACTCTTGAAGAATCTTCTCGCATATCTCCTTATTCTCTTTCAGATAGTAATAATTACCTTTCCGTTCTTTGTGCAGCTCTTTGTCGGCGACAAAATAACGCTCGAACGTTGCCATTTTATCTTTATCGAAAGGAGGAGATACGGGGCCGCACCATAAATACCAGATAAAATCCATACCGTACTGTTTTACGGAGGCTTTGTCTTCTTCAAAATAGGCTATCCTTACCAGTTGATCTATTTTATCGAACAACGCTTTTCCGTAATACTCCTTACCCATTATTTTCAAGCTCTTGAACGTGCCGTCTTCATTAAGCGGAACCGAACCGTGATATAACAGGTTGGAGTTCCGTACAAGATATAAAGCCCCGTTGGTATAGAAGCATTTAATATGTTTAGCCAGTTTGGCGCTGGATTTGAAACTGTGGGTAAGTTTCCTAATAACATCCTTCTCGTCGGGAGTAAGTTCGTAAGGTTTATCGGGATCTATGGTCTGGAAATCTATATCGCGCAACGGATACTCTTTGCCGCCTACGGTTATCACCCCGCGTTTTATATCTATAAGGTGCAACATATTCCTCTCCTCCATCCCGAACTCTTTCCTGCGGGCAATAATTTGCGCCTCCAGCTTAAACTGGATCATGGTAATCGCCTTATGCATCTGGGAGATTAATTTTATCTGTTTCGGGCTTATCGGCTCATCATCATTATGTTTAGGTTTGAATATCGTACACGGATCATCTCCGTAAACATCCATGGCAAAAGTTACCAGCGGCAACAGATTAATCCCGTATCCCTCTTCAAGCGTTTTCAGATTAGCATACCTGAAACACATTCTGAGCACATTTGCCACACAGGCTTCGCTGCCGGCTGCGGCGCCCATCCATACAAGATCATGGTTTCCCCACTGAATATCATAATTATGGTATTCGCTGAGAGTATCCAGTATGATATGCGCCCCCGGCCCCCTGTCATAAATATCTCCTACAATATGCAGGGAATCTATGGTAAGCCGCTGTATAAGATTACATATCGCAATAATGAAATGTTCCGCGCGGCCGGTGGTGATTATCGTCTCCACGATAGCTATTATATAATCCTGCTTATTCGTAAGCGAACCTTTGGATTCATGCAGCAACTCCTGTATAATGTATGAATATTCCTGCGGCAATGCTTTTCTAACCTTTGAGCGGGTATATTTGGACGATACGTTCGCACATACCTTAACGAGCCTTATAAGAGCTATTTTATACCACTCGTTCAGTCCTTTCTCGCATTGCCTGACCAATTTTAATTTTTCTTCCGGATAATAGATCAGCGTACATAAATCCCTTTTTTCGGAATCTCTCAAAGTATGTCCGAAAATCTCCTCTACTTTTAATTTTATCACTCCGGATGCGTTCCTCAATACATGCTCGAACGCTTCGTTCTCCCCGTGCAGATCGGTTACGAAGTGCTCTGTTCCTTTCGGTAAATTAAGAATAGCCTCCAGATTTATGATCTCGGTACACGCTTCCTGTATAGTCGGAAAACTTTTAGCCAGTAACTGCAGGTATTTTATATCGCGTTTCATACGTTTAAAATTTTTCCCGTTTATTTTTATAGTTAATTAAATAAAAACCGATTGTACAAAGTTATCAATTAAACATAATAAAGCAAAGAATGTTAATTAATAAAAAACCGTTTCGATTGGTTGCCGGAATTATTTTAAGGATATTTTTCATCTGTTTTAAGCTGCTTACCGCGGCGAATAGCGGAGCCTGTTTAACAAGATAACAAATGAAACGAATATGAATTTTAATCACAAATTAGCCCAAGACTATGATTAAAACACGTTTATGAGAGAGCGAAGCGGCTAATATCGCTCTGAAAATTTTTAATATCAGGTATTATGAAATTCGAACTACCAAAATTACCCTACTCTTTGGATTCCCTTGCGCCCGCAATTACCAGAGAGACTCTGAATTATCATTACGGTAAGCATCTGCAGACCTATATAGATAATCTCAACATGCTTATAGTAAACACTCCTTTTGAAAAACAAAAACTTGAAATAATAGTAGAGACTGCGGAAGGCAGCATTTACAACAATGCGGCACAGACTTTTAATCACATTTTTTATTTCAACACACTTTCCCCTACAGGCGGCGGCGAACCTCAGGGCAGATTAAGAAAAGCCATAGATAAAAAATGGGGAAATTTCGAGGCTTTCAAAAGAGAGTTCTCCGATTCCGCCGTTTCAATATTCGGATCCGGATGGATGTGGTTGCAATGCGATATAACCGGCAAACTGTCAATCAGCAAGGAGGGTAACGCAGGATGTCCCATAACCAGGTCTTTAATACCGCTGCTTACAATAGATGTCTGGGAACATGCATATTACCTGGATCACCAGAACCGCCGCGCGGAATATGTAAAAGCGATCTGGGATATTATAGACTGGAGAAAGGCAGAAGAAAGATATAAGTTCTGATATATTAAGATAATAGTCTGAAAATCGCCTTGTCTTTCATTCAGTTTTACAACATGGCAGATGCCTCTGTATAGTATAGTATCGGCCCGGCTTTACGTTTTGCAGGCAATCCGCTTTATATGAATTGCCTGCATACTCCGCCCTGGAAAATACTGTTACATATACCGGGACATCTGTCGTATAGTCGAATATAATAAAGAAACCGTCTGACTGGTTATCTAAATTATTTTAAGGATATTTCTCAGCTATTTTACCTTCTCCAGTTCAACCGTAAAGTGACGCATTATAGGAAGTTCCTTTGTTATTACATATCCTTTCGTTATTGCTTCACGACGGTCGTAAACATTCCTGGCGGCGGCAGCTATATAATCCATGTGATTATTCGTATAAACCCGGCGTGGAATCGCAAGCCGGAGAAGTTCCAGGCGCGGATAACGGTTTTCCCTGGTTTCAGGATCGCGGTCGGCAAGTATGCTTCCTATTTCGACACCTCTTATACCTCCTTCCACATAAAGTTCTACTCCTAACGTCTGGGCGATAAACTGTTCCTTAGGAAGATGCGTAAGAATCTTTTTTGCATCCAGGAATATCGCATGTCCGCCTGCGGGACGCTGGTAAGGTATGCCGTATTCATCCAGCTTTTTACCGAGATATTCCACCTGTTTTATACGGGTTTCGAGATATTCGAATTCGCACCCTTCCTGCAATCCCTGGGCAAAAGCGTTCATATCACGTCCTGCCATACCCCCGTAGGTTAAAAATCCTTCATACATTATCCCGAACATCTGGCATTTCTGCATATCTTTTTCATCTCTGAAAGCTACGAAACCTCCCATATTCAGAATCGCATCTTTTTTGGCCGACATTGTCATAAAATCGGCATGCGAAAATATTTCACGGGTTATATCTTTGACAGGTTTATCTGCATAGCCGGCTTCACGGGTCTTTATAAAATAAGCATTTTCACAAAAACGTGCCGAATCTATGAGCAACTTTACCCCGTATTTTTTACAAAGAGCCGAAACTCCCTTAATATTTTCCATAGAGACGGGCTGTCCGCCTGCGGTATTATTTGTAACCGTAAGTACTACGGCGGGGATTTTCTCCGCAGGATTTTCTTTAAGTACCTTTTCAAGTTTTTTAAGGCACATATTTCCTTTAAATGGTATTTCGAGTTCGGTATCGGCCGCCTCATCTACGGTACAGTCGATTGCATGCGCTTTTCTGAACTCTATATGTCCTTTTGTAGTATCGAAATGAGAATTACCGGGAAGGATATCTCCCTCTTTCACTATTGCACTGAACAGTACATTTTCAGCAGCCCTTCCCTGATGGGTAGGCATAAAATAATCGAATCCGGTAACATCCCTGATGCTCTCTTTCATATTATAATACGAAGACGCTCCGGCATAACTTTCGTCTCCGCACATGATTGCAGCCCACTGCTTATCACTCATGGCGTTTGTACCGGAATCGGTAAGCAGGTCTATGAATACCTGTTCGCTTTTAAGATTGAAAAGATTATACCTGGCTTCTTTTATCCATTTTTCTCTTTCTGAACGTGTAGATCTCTTTAAAGTTTCCACTGTTTTGATTTTGTACGATTCTGCAAAAGGAAGTTCCATGATTTTTTTGATTTAGTTTATATTTTTTAGTAAAAATCTGTTTTTGATTACAAATCTTTACAAAGTACGGAAAAATCATATAAAAATCCAAAAAATAAATTCGGACAACAATCATACCCCCACAGAATATCGGGATACAAGGACACTAAAAAAGGCACTTCGTAAAGTGCCCCTTTTATTTTAACGGTATTAATATGCAGGATTATTTATTTTCCAACGCTTTTTTATTCTTTCTCATATTCAGATCATACATTACAGGAGTACCTACAAATACCGATGAATATGTACCTATTATTATACCCACGATAAGGGCAACGGCAAATCCCCTGATAACCTCGCCTCCGAACAGAGCGATAGCAATCATAACCACAAGCGTGGTTCCCGACGAGTTCACCGTTCTTGCAAGAGTGCTGTTCAGCGCCTGGTTTATATTCTCTTTAAGATCACGTTTAGGATATAAAGTTTTGTATTCGCGTATACGGTCAAAAATAACCACGCTGTCATTAATAGAGTAACCTATTATCGTCAGTACCGCTGCGATAAACGTCTGGTCTACATCGAGGCTGAACGGCAGAAGTCCTGAGAAAACAGAGAAGAACCCTACCATAACTATTGCGTCGTGCACAAGAGACGTAACACCTCCTACTCCCCATGTCCAGTTGCGGAAACGCGCCGCAATATAAAGGAAGATAGCGAACAGGGCGACAAAAACAGCTATTAAGGCATCCCTTTTCATATCGTTTGCAATCGTAGGCCCTACTTTATCCGAGCTTATAATACCGTTCGGATTATCTATTGTGGATGTAAACTCCTCAAAAGTCATTTTAGTATTAAAGAACCCTTTTAACGCATTATAAAGTTTCTGTTCAACCTCCTCGTCTATCGAAGTAGAATTATCATTAATCTTATACTTGGTAGTAAGTTTCATCTGGCTCTCGCCTCCGAACTGTTTTACCTCCACAGTCTCTCCGAATTCAGTGTTGGCCGCACTTCTTATCTGTTCTGCTGTAACATCTCTATCAAAACGCAGCACATAAGTTCTACCTCCGGTAAAATCCACACCATAAGAGAAGCCTTTTGTAAATATGGAAATTATACATATAACGCTTATGACGATCGAGAAAACATATGCCGCTTTACGCGCTTTTATAAAATCGAACTTGGTATTCTGCAGGAATGTTCTTGAAAACTTATTATCGAAAGTAATATTTTTATTTCTGGAAAGTCTCGCCTCAAAAAGGAGTCTGGTAATAAATATAGATGTAAGCAACGAGGTTATAATACCTATAACGAGAGTCGTTGCAAATCCCTGAACAGGCCCGGAACCGAATGAGAACAATACGATACCGGTAATTATAGTGGTAAGGTTACCGTCTATAATAGCGGAATAAGCATTACTGTATCCGTCCTTGATAGCGAGCCGCAGAGCCTTCCCTGCCCTGAGTTCCTCTTTTATACGCTCGTATATAATAACATTCGCATCTACCGCCATACCCATTGTAAGCACCAGACCGGCAATACCTGGCAATGTAAGAACCGCACCGAACGAAACGAGAGCGCCGAACAGGAATAAAACATTACATAACAGAGCTACATTCGCAACAAGGCCGGCGCCCTGATAGAATATAAGCATATATATAAGTACCAGCATGAACGCTATTATAAATGAGATAAGCCCGGCCTTTATAGATTCCGAACCGAGAGTAGGACCTACAACCTGCTCCTGTACGATCGTTGCGGGAGCCGGCAGTTTACCCGATCTCAATACGTTAGCCAAGTCTTCCGCTTCCGTGATAGTAAAAGTTCCCGTAATAGCGGAACGGCCGCCCGAAATTTCACCGTGTACGATAGGATAAGAATATACCATTCCGTCGAGAACCACGGCAATGGCTTTGCCTATATTATCTGCGGTCAATCTCGCCCATACTCTCGCGCCCTCGGCATTCATTGCCATATCCACGCCAGGACCACCGCCAGTAGTACTGTTATAACTTACGGTAGCATCAGTAATAACGCCCCCGTCAAGCGGAGCTTTCCCGTCACGGGAACTGGATTTGATGGCAATCAGATCATATATAACTCCCGATTTATCATTTATATCCGGCTTAACCGTCCACAGAAGAATAAGTTCTCCGGGGAACAAGGCTTTAACCTGAGGTAAATTTAAGTATGTATTGATTTTGGATGTATCCCTGTAGTGAGCCCTTCCGACAATCGGGCCAGTAGTAAGTTGTCCGTTATAAACGCTAGGATTAAGCACGAAGAACAGAGGATTCTGTTTTGCAAAAGCCTCGGTATCGGCAGAAAGGGTATCGGCGGCCATTAAAGCATCCGACAATTTAAGGGAGTCCCCGCCCGAAACGGCAACGGAGTCACCTTTAACAGTTTCTTCCTCCGCCGCAAGAATATCTTTAAGCACCTGGTTGGCTTCCGACAGATAAGGATATATTTCCTGATTCTCGTAAGTAGTCCAGAATTCAAGAGAGGCCGTTCCCTGGAGCAGCTTTCTTACACGTTCAGGCTCTTTTACGCCCGGAAGCTCAACAAGTATCCTGCCCGTATTACCTAACCTCTGAATATTAGGTTGTGTCACCCCGAAACGGTCTATACGGTTCCTCAATACGTTAAACGAGTTCGCTATCGCACTTTCAGCCTCACTACGTATAATCTTTATAACTTCCTGATTTGAAGTCTCCGGTTTAATCTTGTCACGCATTTCATAAGTTCCGAATATTGCAGACAACCTCTTACCGGGAGCAACCTCGTTCCAAGACTCTTCAAAAAGGGTGATGAAATCGCCCCTGCTGTCAATCTCTTTTTTATGGGCAAGAGCCAAAGCCTGGTTAAACTCCGGAGACTGGTTATGATCGGCCAGTGCTTTTATAAGATCGCTGAGCTGTACCTGAAGCATCACGTTCATACCGCCTTTGAGGTCGAGACCGAGATTAATCTCTTTCTCCTTAACTTCTTTATAAGTAAATCCTAAAAATACTTTTTCCGAAGAGATGGAATCAATATAAAATCTGCTCTTTCCCTTAGCTACAGAGTCTATGTAATATGCTCTGTCCAGCTCTCTTACATTTGCGAAAGACGGAGATGCTTTCACTGCCTCGACTGCTTTCTCAGCATACTCTCCGGCTTTCTTTTCCTGATTCCGCGTAGCCCACGTAAACGATAACTGATACAAACAGGCTATTGCGATTAAAATTGCCACAAACTTAATGGCCCCTTTACTTTGCATAATGTTATATAGTTTTAATTTTATTAAATTCGGTCAAAACCTTATATTATCTCCAAAAATAACGTGCAAATGTACTATTTTTTCCTAATATATAAAGTATTTCATACCTTTGTTGTTACTTTTTAAAGAAAAAAAATGAAAAAACGTTCTTCTTTATTTATCATATTATTAATTATTTCATTTGCGGAAACAATCTGCGGACAGGGAAAAAGCGATCTCGAAATCCAGGCCGACAAACTTCACAAATCCTACAGGTTTGATGAAGCGATAGGCCTCTATAACCGGATTCTGGAGCAATCCCCGGATTCACTCTACAAAATAGATATAGAAAAAAAGATAATATTGAGCGAGAACGGTAAAACACTTCTTGAGTTCGGGTTCACGCCGGAACTTGTTGCAGTATCGAAATTCAATGTTGCCGATTTTTTCCTGCATTATCCCGGATTCCCCGACAAATCATGGGTTCCGCTCCCGCAAGAGCTTACAGGAAAACACAGCGAAGCGGAAAACACGGGATTCATACCGGCCGTATATTTCCCGGAGGATGCAAATAAATTGATTTACAGCGCTCCCGACAACAGCGGTTCATGGAACATATACACTACTCATAAAATAAACGACACCCTCTGGAGCGCTCCGGTTACACTTAATGAAAATATCACGTCGGTGGGAAACGAACTTTTCCCGTATCTGGCTCCCGATGGAAAAACATTATATTTCTCCTCGAATGGACATTACGGGATGGGAGGATACGACTTATACGTAAGTTACTGGGACGAAGAAACTAAAGACTGGGGAGTAGCCCAGAATATGGGATTTCCTTTCTCTTCTGTCGGAAACGATTTCTTTTTCTACAATACTCCCGACGGATTATACTCCGTTTTCGCTTCGGACAGGGAGAACGGCGGAGAACAGATGACCGTATATGCCGTTAAGTTTGAAAATCTCCCGCTGAAAAAGAACATCCTTCCGGACGATGCCTTAAAAATAGCTCTTTTGAAACCTGAAGAGAAAAAGCCCGAAGAGGCTTCAATCGTAGAAAACGGAGGCGGAGAGCAGGACAGCGAATATAACCTGGCTGTAAAAAGCGTAAGAAAGTTGCAACAGGAGATAAAATCCGCCATAAAGCAGCAGCAGCAAAACAGGGAACTATACAATACGCTTACAAATGAGGATGACCTTAAACTTCTGGAGAAGAAAATAGCAGAACAGGAAACAAAAATGCTCGCCCTCCAGCAGGAACTCAACCTGGCAACGGCACATCTCCAGAAAGTAGAGATGGATTTCCTTTCCAAGGGAATAATAATTTCCGAGAAAGATGATAATACGGACGATAACGGCGCAGAACAGGAAACTTCCGGCAATTTCTCATTTGCCGACAATACTTTCGGGACGGTTCCGGTCTTGAATATAGAAATTACCGAACCGGAAATAGACTTATCTTTTAAGATACTCGACAAAGCGGTAATAGCGGATATTGCTGATATGCCCGACGGGCTTGTTTACCAGATACAGCTTTTCGTAGTCTCCTCAAAACCTACGGTTAAGGCGCTCAAAGGACTGAGTCCCGTATTTGAGAGAAAAGGGCCTACTGGAAAATACATATACTCCGCAGGAACTTTCCGCACATACGAAGAAGCCCTCAAAAACATTAACAAAGTAAAGAAACGGGGATTTCCCACTGCAATGATAACAGCCTATAACAAAGGCAAATCTTTATCTATAAAAAACGCCAGGACACTGGAACAAAAAGAGAAAGATTCCGCCGTATATCAGATAATAATAAGCGGATTTGAAATCCTTCCGGCCGAATACGTAAAAACTATCAGGGATAATACGGAAAAAGATATAGCGAAAACCGTAGAAAACGGTTCTGTAAGATATGTAATAGGGCCTTTTTCCGCAAAAGCGGAAGCAGAGGAACTTAAAGAGTCTCTGGATAAAGCGGGATTAACCGGAATATTATTAGAAAAAATTGAGAAAACCCAATAAAATTCTTAGTTTTGTCTGCATAAAAAGCAAATTATGGCCGCACTTATTATAACTCTTATTCTTTTAGGGCTTATTCTGCTGGTTGCGGAATTGCTCATAATACCGGGGTTCGGCATAGCCGGCATCCTGGGTTTGGTTTCCATGACAGCCTCTTGCTGGATAGCTTTCGACGCTTACGGATATACGGCCGGATTATCGGCAATAACCGCAAATATTCTGCTTACGATAATAGTTGTCGTTTTCACATTACGTTCAAAAACCTGGAAAAGGCTCAGCCTTAAAACAAACATAGAATCCAAAGTGGATACCTCTCCCGGAAAAAAAGGTATAACCTTGGGAATGACCGGTACGACCCTTACCCGCCTTGCTCCCGGAGGACATGCCAGAATAGGAGATCTAACCGCAGAAGTATTTACAAGGGATTCTCTTATAGAACCGGGAAAACCTGTAGATGTCTGCGAAATAGAAGGAAACAGGATATTTGTAAAAGAAGCCGCTAAAACACATAAAGAATAATCTCTAAAAAATCAAAATATGGACAATTCAATAGCTATGTTAATCTGGATAGGAGTATCAATTATAGGATTGATGATATTTCTATGGTTCTTTCCTATCACGTTATGGTTCCAAGCTCTAATTTCGGGGGTAAAAATATCGCTGATACAACTTGTGCTAATGCGCTGGCGTAAAGTACCTCCCGGAACAATAGTCATGGCAATGATTACAGGAACGAAAGCCGGCCTAAAACTCGAAGCAAACGAACTTGAAGCGCATTACCTGGCCAAAGGAAATGTTCCGAATGTCGTTAATGCCCTCATTTCAGCCGACAAAGCGAACATAGAACTCAACTTCAACATGGCGGCGGCAATCGACCTGGCCGGAAGGGACGTATTCCAGGCCGTACAAATGTCGGTGAACCCTAAAGTTATAAATACCCCCCCGGTAACCGCCGTAGCAAAAGACGGTATCCAGCTCATAGCTAAAGCAAGAGTGACTGTAAGGGCTAATATCAGGCAACTCGTAGGAGGTGCGGGAGAAGAAACGGTGCTTGCACGTGTAGGCGAAGGAATAGTTTCATCAATAGGTTCCGCCGAAAGCCACAAATCGGTTCTCGAAAATCCCGACTCCATTTCAAAAGTAGTGCTGATGAAAGGTCTCGACTCCGGAACGGCTTTCGAGATACTCTCCATTGACATAGCCGACATAGACATAGGTAAAAATATAGGGGCCGTATTGCAAATAGACCAGGCTAATGCCGATAAAAACATTGCCCAGGCACGCGCAGAAGAGAAACGCGCAATGGCCGTAGCCCTTGAACAGGAGATGAAAGCTAAAGCACAGGAAGCCCGCGCAAAAGTTATCGGAGCGGAAGTGGAAATACCTCTGGCAATAGCAGAAGCGTTCCGTAAAGGCAACCTGGGAATAATGGACTATTATAAGATAAAAAATATCCAGGCAGATACCGACATGCGCGAAAATCTCGCCAAATAATTTTGCAGATAATAAGAATTAGCATATCTTTGCAGTCCCTATGTTTGTGCAAACGAACAACCTCTTGGTTTAACGGGACATGGTGAGATGGGTGAGTGGCTTAAACCAACAGTTTGCTAAACTGTCGTACGGGCAACCGTACCGGGGGTTCGAATCCCCCTTTCACCGCAAAAAAGCGCATAATTGTTTGAAAATAAACATTTTATGCGCTTTTTTCTAAAATGCTTCGCATTTCTGGGTAGTTCGCTGATAAGCAGTTTATTGACTTCGGTACAATAGTCTGAATTATTTTATTAAGAATATTGAACACATTTTTAGAAACTGTTTTGATTTTTTTCCGAAATTATTTTAAGGATATTTTTTAGTTGTTTCAA
>CAYVED010000017.1:0-43225 GCA_964449975.1 uncultured Muribaculaceae bacterium | reverse complement strand
AGTTCTGGCTCAGTTTAAAAAGTAGGTTGTCTATTTTCTCTAGGCATATATAGCTTGGCAACCCTGTATGCACATTTCGGAGCGAAAGATCGAGAGTTAATTTATTTTTCATCCTTGATATTGAGAAAAAAAAAGACTGCGGAGAACAGTCTTTCACGAATTACTGTTAACCGTTTTTACGACAAATTGCAATAACGTATAACCGAACTTTTTGAGGCAGAAAGTCCGTTCACAAACGGCAAAGTCGAACCTGATGAAAGCTACTTAGCAGTCCATCGTGTTCGCGGGATATAAAGCCGTAAAGAAAAAATACCTGTCTCCGAAATATTAGAGCGAGAGGAGAGGGTATATATGCAAATTGCCAAAAACTGTTCTGTAATCCAACCGTTGCCTATTATTCAGGGTAAAGCCGATACATATGCGGTCATTTATTCCGCCGGTTTTAAAACATATGAGGGGCTCACTGATTTCGGCTATAAAAAACAGTATCTTGAACCGGTTCCTTTTTCTAAAAACTACAAAGCCTGCCGTCTTACCGGCATGGTCATGCACCGGGCTCCGCCACCGCCGCGAGGCAGTTCGCTCCCTTCTATGGTTATCACGCACTTTTGATAATGCTCCGCATCTTTAACTCCGTTGATAACATCCCACGCGGATATTATTTCAAATCCGTTATTATTCAGTTCTTCAAGAGTATGTACATTTCTTGCATAAGAGAGGACTTTCCCCGGAGCTATCGCAAAAAAGTTTGCCCCGCTATGCCACTGTTCGCGTTCCTGATTCCATTCATCGGCTGTTCCCCCACAAATTACAGGTTCAAGCTCCATTCCCAGTTTACGAAGAGCATCGGGAATATTCGCCACCGATTTTATTCTGGAGACCTTTCCGTCATCTATAGTTATATGTACTGTCTGATACTGATTATCCCCGGTTATAAGCGGATCGAACACCATACATTTATCCCGGTCGAGAAAGGTGAATACCATATCCAGATGAATAAAAGATTCCGGAGAATGAGGCAACTGCTGCACTATCACATGCCGGCGCCCCTGGCTCTTATCTTTACAAAGTCTGTTTATAAGCATATCTATACCCTGGGTGCTGGTTCTGTTCCCGTTTCCTATGAGCAATATATCTTCCCGCGCTATAAGTATATCGCCGCCTTCCATAAAAATATCCTCATTCCCCGGTTTGAAGCTATGCGCGTTTATAATATTGCAATCAAATACCCCGGAGCCTTTGAATATAGCTTCCATAATAAGAGACTCTCTCATCCTCACTTTATTAGCCATCCGGCAGATAAGGGCATGATTACCTATGGCAACAGATGCATCTCTTGTAAAATAAAAATTATATAAAGGATAAAGGGCATAATATTCATCTTTCAGATAAGCCGTGAGAGTATTTACCTTTGCAGGCACTCCTTCTATAAGAGATTTGGCCAATACTTCGGAACTCATATCCATAAGATCCTCAAAATAATCCGTAACACCCTCGGATATACAGATCTTGCCTATAAGAGCCTCTCTCTGCCTGTAATCTTTCAGAACGGAGACAAGCAGATCATATACCTGATATGTAGTTGTGTATTTACTCAACACGCCCTGTAACTGGGCATACTCTTTTTGTGCAATAGAGAGATTCAGAATATCGCTATATAAAGCCCTCTGGGCGGTACCAGGAGTCATATTTTCCACTTCAGCACCGGGAGTATGCAAAATTACTCCCTCCAGTTTGCCAATCTCGCTCTGCACGTTCAATCCTATCGAATTCGCCATAAAAATATATTTATTGAAATTTAGTCAGCTCATTAACCGTAAGGTCAGTAATGATATTTTTAAAAGAAACATCGTCTTTAGGACATATCATCAGAACATCGTCCGTATTTACAACCATATAATTATCAAGTCCCTTTATAACTATCAATTTATCTTTTTCTTTGGAAACCACTATAGAATTACTAACATCTTCAATCATGCTCTCCCCTACATTTATCATATTATTTTTTTCATCTTTCTCGCTCTGCACATATAAAGACTCCCATGTTCCCAGATCGCTCCATCCGAACGAAGCCTCGAATACCCAACTCTTCCCGGTTTTTTCCATGACTCCGTAGTCTATAGATATTCCGTTACATGCTTCATATATACCCTTTATATATCCCTTCTCGTCCGGAGTATAATAATAAGGCATCCCGTCTTTAAATTGATTTGCAATATCGGGAAGAAACTTCTCCAACTCTCCTTTTATAGCTTTCAGGTTCCAGACAAATATTCCAGAATTCCACAGAAACTCTCCGCTCTCTACCAGCACCTTAGCAAGCTCTTTATTAGGCTTTTCCGTAAAAGTCTTTACGCTGTAAGATATATATCCGTTCACATTACGTACACGGGAACGGTTTGTCTGTATATATCCGTACCCCGTTTCGGGACGGTTGGGCTTTATTCCCAAAGTAAACAGATCATCATGATCCGCAGCAAAAGAAAGGGCGCATCCGAGCGTTTCAAGGAACACATCCTCATTAAGTATCAGATGATCCGACGGCGCGACTATCACAACCGCATCCGGATTCTTTTTATACAGTTTATATGTTGCATAAGCAATACACGGCGCAGTATTACGCCTGTGCGGCTCCAGAAGTATATTTTCGCTTTGCATCTGCGGAAGCTGCTCCCTTACGAGAGGCTCATATTGCTCCGCCGTAACGATCAATATATTTTCCGGGGGAACTATTTTCGCAAACCTGTCGAATGTTGCCTGCAAAAAAGACTTCCCTGTCCCCAGTATATCCAGAAATTGTTTAGGCATCGAATTCCTGCTTACCGGCCAGAAACGGCTCCCTATACCGCCCGCCATAATAATGCAATAATTATTCACTCTGTTCATATCAAGTAATTTTAACCTTTTTTACCAAACCGGCGTAAAGGCATTTGCTATATATTCTATTTTAAAATTCCCGTTCTTAAAAAACACAACGGATACAACGTCAAAAACCACCTCTTTTTTTACTCCGTATTTCCCTATAAAAGCCCCTGCGGATTTTATAATCCGCTTACGTTTACGTACATCTATCGTTTCAAACGGCTCGATAACATTAGGAAACATAAGAGAGCGAACTTCTACAAAATGAATAAAAGAATCATCTTCCATAATAATATCCAACTCAAGATGTCCGCTGTACCAATTTCTGGCAACAAATTTAAGTCCCGATTTTTCCAGATAGGCAACAGCAACATCTTCACCCGACTTTCCCATGCTCCTGTTATCTCTATTACACCGCTTTACCTCCCCTGCTTTTTCTTTCATAATTTTCCGGTAATAATATCGAACTCCGAAGTTAAGGCTAATAACTGATATATGCAAATATGAATATTTATAAACAAAAAACCAATTTTAATTATATATTTTAACAAAAAGGCCTTTATAGACATAAAACCGGAATTTATTTTATTTGTTCGCATACATGCCGGCAATAGAATCAATTTTAATATCCGGATGCTTTTAAGCCCCTATCGTTTAAATTTGGAGACCAGATAATTGTACGGAATATTTATGTAAAATTAAATAGGTCGGTTGAATTATGCAAAGATAAATTATTCCACGTATTCAGCAAATTGTCTGCTACTATTTTGTATGTTAAAAGATTAAGATTCTTCGAAAAAATATTGAAATATTCAGGTATAATTAAAAATTTATTAATAAAAACCGACCAATTTTTTTATACGGTTGGATTTAATAATAACCTTTAATAACCTTATTACATGATGAAGTATTTTAGATTAAGATTACTTGTAACAGCACTTATAATCTTCACTTCTGCTATGCTTAATGCGCAGAATATAAAGATTTCAGGTGTTGTATCAGATGCATCCAACGGCGATGCGATTCCTTTTGCAACAGTTATTGTAAAAAACTCTAAAACAGTGATTTCAGCCGACGAGAAAGGAAATTACATGATTACGGCTCCTGCAAACGGAACCCTGGTATTCAGTTCCATTGGCTATAAAGACATGGAGATTCCCATTAACTCCAAACTCATCATAAATGCCGCACTGGCTCCGGATGCTCTGGCTTTGGATAATGTTATAGTGGTAGCTTACGGAACAGCTCCTAAGGAATCAATTACGGGGGCGATCTCGTCCGTTAATTCTTCCTCGATAGACAAGCGTCCGACAACAAACGCAATAAGCGCTTTGGAAGGTATGACATCCGGAGTACAAATCAACAATACCTACGGAGAACCGGGTTCCAGCCCAACTATAAGAATAAGAGGGTTCTCAACCGTAAACGGCTCAAACTCGCCACTTTATGTTGTAGACGGCGTTCCTATGAGCGGTAGCTCCACCGATATAAATCCTAATGACATAGAGAACATTTCAATTCTTAAAGATGCGGCATCGGCAGCGCTTTACGGCAACAGAGCTTCCAACGGAGTTATCCTTATTACCACCAAAAGAGGTAAAAGCGAGCAGTTCCGGGTAAGGGCGGATATTCAGCAGGGATTATATACAAGAGGTATGAAAGAGTATGAAACGCTCAATGCCGATGAGTATATGGAAGCTCAGTGGCTTGCAATCAGGAACGGCCTGAGGTCAGACCCTAACCAATCCTCAAAATATCAGGACATAGCCGTAGCAAATGCTCAGGCTACCCAGGATTTCTGGGAAGCGATAGGCGATTACAATATTTATAACAAGCCTATGAAAGAAATATTTGATGCAAACGGAAAGCTGACTCCGGGTACATATGTGAAACCCGGCATTGCAGGAGACCTCAACTGGTTTAAACCTATAGAAAGGGTAGGTCACAGACAAGCTTATAATATAAGCGGAGACGGAGCCACCAGCAAAACAGGGTATTATTTTTCAGTAAATTACCTTGATGAAAAAGGATATATAAAATCATCCGATTTAAGAAGGTTTACAGCCCGTGCCAACATAAGCGTAGAACCTAAAAAATGGATAAAATTAGGTTTGAATCTTAACGGTTCTTACCGAGAGTCGAACTCTACATCCACCAGCAGCAACACAGGTTATGCGAATCCTTTCTACTTCGCAAGGAACATGGCCCCTATTTATCCCGTACACGGACATGACATGGATTCCGCAAACGGAGATTATATACTTGATAAAGACGGTAATAAAATATACGACTACGGACAATTTGATATACAAAGAAAACAAAGTCCCGACAGACATGCCATTGCAGAGAGATTTCTAAATCTCGACAGATATTTCAAAACCTCCATAACGGGGCTGGGATATGTAGATATTTCTTTCCTGAAGAATTTCAAACTAAGCATCCGTGCGGAATTATATAACAGCAACTCGGAAGAACGTTCATATGACAATGCCATCGTAGGAGACGGCAAAGGCGCGGGAGGAAGAGCATCAAGGGAATTGTACAGATACAAAAATTACACATTCCAGCAACAACTTACATGGGCTAAAGAGTTTAATGAAAAACACTCTGTGGACATTTTATTGGGACATGAGAATTATTCCCAGAAATATAATTATTTATACGGATACAAAACAGGCGAAACATTCGCAAATAAACACGATCTGGTAAACTTCAGTACTATTTCCAGACTTACGGATTATGAAGATAATTATCGCACAGAAGGTTATATAGCAAGAGCGCGCTACAATTACGAACACAAATACTTTCTGGAAGGTTCTTACCGTCGCGACGGATCTTCGCGTTTCCATAAGAGTTCCAGATGGGGTAATTTCTGGTCCGTGGGCGGTAGCTGGATGATCTCCCGGGAGAAATGGCTTTCAGGTGCAAAAAAACAGATTAACGATCTGAAATTAAGAGCATCATACGGGGAAGTAGGTAATGATCAATCGGTAGGGCTCTATGCTTATAAAGGTCTTTATGGATTAACTTTCAACGGACAGGAGCCGGCAGCCTACAGGACTCAAAATGAAGCGAGGGATATTGTGTGGGAATCTACTAACTCTTTAGGCATCGCTTTGGAAGGTCGCTTCTTCAACATGTTCAACTTATCCGTAGAATATTTCGACAAACGTTCCAAAGATCTCCTTTTTGATGTTTATCTGCCTCTCTCAACCGGAGGAACCAGCACAAGTTCTTCATCGGCAACAGTAACCAAGAATCTCGGAACCGTTTCCAACAGGGGTTTTGAAATAAATTTAGATGTAGATATTATCAATAAAAAAGACTGGGCATGGAACGTAGGGGTAAACGCCACATTCCTGAAAAATAAAATTACAAAGCTACCTGAACAGAATAAGGAAAAAGGGATCATAAGCGGAACCAAGAAGTACACCGAAGGAAGCAGTATATATGATTTCTGGCTGAATAAATTCGTGGGTATAGATCAAATGACAGGTAAATCTTTATATCTGATAAACGAAGAAGAATATTACGGAACGACAGTAGTGCCGGGAAAAACGGCTATCCCGAAAGAGTATCTTGTTACAATAAACGGAAAAGATTACACGACTTACACCACATATGCAAAAAGGGACTGGAGCGGCACTGCTCTTCCGGATGTATTCGGCAGTTTCAATACCTCGGTAAGCTGGAAAAACCTTTCAGTATCGGCGCTGTTCACATACTCTATAGGCGGAAAAATCTATGACAACTCATATCTGGGACTTATGGGACTTACCGACAAACCGGGGGCAGTTCATAAAGATATGTTAAAATCATGGAGCGGAGTTCCGGAAGGAATGACGGAGACATCTCCCGACAGGATAAACCCTAAAGGATACCCTGTAATCGACGCTTACCTGAACACATATAACAACGGATCCGCCGACCGCTGGTTAAAAGACGCCGGTTATCTCGTATTCAAGAATATCAGCCTTACTTACAGACTGCCATCCAGAATATGTAACAAAATAGACCTTAGGTCTCTTTCGTTTTCACTCTCCGCCGAGAATCTTTTCACAATAACGTCTCTCAAGGGTATGAACCCGCAACAATCGTTCAGCGGAGTTAATTACAATAAATTTTCAATAGCACGGATTTTCTCGCTGGGAGTAACCGTAGTATTATAATATCAGAAAAGTTTACTCGGAACCCCGCGAGCATGAATTTTATTTAATTAAACAATAAAAGAAAATTAAAAAAATATGAAACATTTATATAGAAAAATTACACTATTGATGATAGTAGCGATGTTAGGTAGCTCCTGTGCCAAAGATTATCTCGATACGGAGCCTACCTCTTCAACCGGCAGCAGTACAATATTCGAAACCGCAGATAATGTAAGAATAGCGGTAAACGGTTTGTACAAATGTATGACCCAGCAATATAGTGCCTTCGGGCAAGGCTATAACGGAGAAGGCACGATAAAATATTACATCGCCAATTTCGGAGGAAACGACTTCAATCTCTCAGGCTCCGGGAACAGGGCCTCTATGAATCAGACATACCACGACGATAACAGATCCACATTTATCCTTTATCCCTGGTATTATTATTACAGAATCATAAGCAATGCAAATTCCATTATTCTTTATACAAAAGATGCAGTAGGATCAGAGGATCAAAAAGAACATTATATTGCACAGGCCAAAGTAATGAGGGCTTATTGCTATCTTATGTTATCGCAATTATTCCATTACCGCTGGAGCGATGGAAAAACCACAGAGGCAAAAAACGGGAACGGCCTTGTACTTAGATTGATTCCCGATGAATCGGAAATGGGTCTCTCCTCTGCAGAAGATACTTACAAACAAATTTATAAGGATCTCGACGAAGCTGTCGCAGTTCTGGAGAAAAAACACATAACCAGAGACAAGATGAAACTGAATTACGAGATAGATATAAATGTAGCGTATGCCGTTTATGCAAGAGCAGCCATAACAAAACAGGATTATCCGACCGCCCTCGCCTATGCAAAAAAAGCATATGACGGTTATCCTCTAATGGATACAAAGGCATATCAGGAAGGATTCTACACCCCTACCAGCGAATGGATATGGAGCAGTTACGGCGGTGATACGGAAACATTACACTACTATTCATATTTCGCATATCTGGCTTACAATGCAAACACCTCGCAAGTAAGACGTTACCCCAGGTGTATAAGTAAAGAGTTATTTGACCGGGTTGAAAAAACAGATATTCGGCGCTCATTATTCCTTGATCCGAAGAATATGGCTTACAGCAATGTCAACGGCCAGGCAAAAAAAGGAACCCCGCTATATAAAGAGGCATTTAAATTATGGCCTGATCTCACATCTACGGCTGCGGTTGCCGCTTATATGCAATTCAAGGTTAAATGTGCAGATAAGGTAGGAATAGGAAATCTTAATCATTTCAGATCTTCCGAAATGTATCTTATAGAAGCCGAAGCATACTATTTTCTTAATGATGAAGAAAGCGCAAGAAAAGCGCTTATCGCCCTGGTAAAAACAAGTAAACGTGATCCGGAGTATACTTGTACGGCTACGGGTGCGGAACTTTTAAAAGAGATCAAACTTCAAAGGAGAATAGAACTTTGGGGAGAAGGTTTTGAATTCTTCGATATTAAACGTTACGGAGACATAATATCCCGCAAAAGTTTCAAAGAAGGAGGAAATTGGGGATCGACGTATGCAGTAACCATAAAACCTACTGATTATAACAACCTTACAAACGTATTGCCTATCAAAGAAACGGATTATAATCCGGAAGCAAAATAACAACGGCAATTTAAAACAGAGAACCTGAAAAGTACAGAAGCCCTATTATATAGAATCTGTATTTTTCAGGGTTCTTGTTTTATTCCGGAAATCCGGCGAAACTACATAAACTACAAAGTTTAAGTAAGGGTGTCTTCCGTACCCGGCGGTACTCTCTTATACGGAATGGTAAACCAGAATGTGGAACCTACCCCAACCTCCGATTCTGCTCCTATCCGTCCGCCCAACCTGCTTATAATGGTCTCGCATATAGATAGTCCCAACCCTGTACCCTGTACAAAGTTATTGAGTTTTACAAAGCGCCCGAACACATTAGGCAGATCTTTCTGCGCAATACCGCATCCGGTATCTTTCACATAAAAATATAATGTATCTTCGTCTTTTAACCTGTATCCCAAGCGTATTTCCCCTTTATCGGTGAACTTAACGGCATTCATCATAAGGTTATTTACAACCTGGAACAATCTGTTCCTTTCACTGTATATAATACACTCCGGCATAAATTCCACAAAAGATATTTTCACGTCGGAAGAATCCGCCTTTAACTGCGAAGCCTTCTCCACATCCCGCAGCATTGCATTCACATCTACCTGGGAATAAATGAATTCAAATGTCCCGGCCTCAATCTTGGAAATATCCAGAATATCGCTTATCAATTGTAGCAACAGCCGGTTATTATTTGTAATTATCCGGGCATACTCCTCTCTTTCTCCGGGATCTTCGACTGTGGCGATAATTTCCGAGAAACCTACAATAGCATTAAGAGGTGTACGTATCTCGTGGCTCATATTAGCAAGAAAAGCGGATTTGAGCCTGTTGCTCTGTTCAGCCATATCCAGAGCCTTCAACAAGTTCTGTTCTATCCGTTTCCTCTCGGTTATCACAACCGTAGAACCTATTATAGTTTTTGGCATACAGTTCTCGTCATACTCATATATCACCCCCTGCTTATCGATCCATTCATACTCCCTGTCATTATACCAATGCACCTGATAAACTTCATGAAAAGAAGTTATTTTTCCCGATATAAGATCCCCGAATACTTCCCTCATGTGTTTTCTGAAATCGGGATGAATTGAATTTATATACTTTTCAACCGTACAGTAATATTTCCCGTCAATAGCCTCCGGCTGGCTTTCATGATGATGCCTGTCGAAATCGCAGGAAAAAGTCTGCGTGGGGACATTGCAATCCCACGGTAACACATGGGATAAATCCAGTACCGACGAAAGTATGGCATTCGTAATATCCTGCATCTCTCTTGCCTTTACAAGAGACAACTGCATTCTTTTACTCTCGGTTTCATCTATGATTATAACCAGGTATCCTCCGCTCTCGCCCGTCTCCCCTATCAAAGGAACCACCTTCATTAATAAATAGATCACTCCTTCAATATTAAAACAGGCTTTATCCAGTATTTTACTGCTCTTTATATCATAAGCCAACTCCGTGCTCAGAATCTCTTTCTCGTTCCAATCAGGGTATCTTTTTCTTAGTAAAGCAACCAGATTATAATCTCCGGGGTTTATATGTCCATATCCGAACATCTTTAACATTAGCGCGTTACAATCTCTATGCTCCCCTTTATTATCATACAGAGCTATCCCTACGGGCATATTTTCAAAAATAGTCCTCAGTTTGCGCTCATTCTGTCTTACAAACTCATGTGCTTTATACCTTTCCGTTATATTATTGAGAAGCAATACGAATTCTCCCTGCTTATGAGAATAAGCAGACATACTATACCACCCTTCGAACTGTTCCGAATAATATTCATAGTGACGCGATATGCCTTTCAATGCCACATCCGAAAACATCTCCATCAAACCCGGAGATAGCTTGTGCCCCCACTCTTTAGCCTTTTTACCTATCAGATTCTCTTTAGGGACGCCCATAAACGACTCGAAGACGGCATTCATATCCATATATACCATATCAATCACTTCTCCCTCCTCGTTACACACGACCTTGTTATGTGCGTATCCCATATTCATGGTACGGAACAGCTCGAAATATTTATGTTCATTCTGCCTCATCCGGGTTTCCTTTTCCGATTCAGCAATATTATCCCGACAAACTTCGCCGTCATCCGCTATAAGACATCCCTTATCGGCAGACGCCTCCTTTAAGCAGGGAGGCATACTTAACTTCCTGAGCTGTTTTTCCGCAAAAGCCAGTCTCTCTATAAGCTGTTCTCTGGTTAATTCTTCGTAAAATGCCATAAAGCCTTATAACCGATAATATTTACTAACAAAAATAATCTTTTTTTTTAAGTAATAAATAAAAAATAAGAAAGGCACTTTCATATGGAGCGGACTGAATCAATGATTTACAATAGGGTAAATGTATATCAACAGCTATTTGAGGATAAAACACTGAATCCACCGCGTAACCCTACATGAGTTTTGGTTTATAATGGTTTTATTTCGATTGCAAAGATATACAGTCTATTTGTATTTTCGCAAGCTATTATGAGTGTTTTTTGAGAGTAAGATATTAGTGTGAATATAATATGCAAACGCAATACAAAAAAGGACTTTTTGAGTTTAATGTAATGGCACGATTAAACAAATAACTTGTGCTTATAATACTCCTGCACTTCATCCATACTGTGCCCCGAAAGATTTTCAATACCTGTCTTAAGATTGTCGGGCAATCCTGTATTATTTGGCTTTTCTCCTAGTTGTATGGACACCTGTGTAACCAGTTTTTAAGATAATCATTTCGAGTTTGACCGTCTTCGGATCTTTGGGATCAGCTTTCCCTTTAATGTTGATCGTAAACATAAAAATAGAGTTTGGCCTTCATTCGGATTGCTACTAAGGCTATCAAAAGACCCGCCGTGGTAAACTACATCAGACTAGTGCTTCCCTATCAAAAAGGTTTAAATCGCTTTAAACCTATAAAGACTAATCTCTATCAATACACATAAAAAGAGAAACTTACACCTACTATTGATGTAAATCTCTTAAAGAAGGCATCCTTTTGGGACACCTTCCTTTAAATACATATAACCGGTGTTTACAAACCGGCAACACTTTAAAGCCGGCACACCGCACCGGAACATCGGTAACCTCTGTTACACGTCTACTCCGGAATAGGAGGTTCTTTATTTACTTTCCGTTTTCTTCAAAAGTATCAAAAGAGCACCTTTCGGCAATTTATCCCCTGCCTCAACATTCACCATCTCTACCTCGGCGTCAAAAGGAGCCGAAATAATATTTTTCATCTTCATGGCCTCATATACCATCAGCTTGCCGCCCCTCTTTACCTTATCCCCTTTCTTTACCAGCACGGTAGTTACTGAACCGGGAATTATAGAGAGTATCTCATTAGGATTAGGCGCTTTCCATTTCCTCCTCTCGACAAATTTCTTGGTGAATCTGGTTTTATATTTACGTCCTTCCATAGTTACCTGGAGTTTATCGGTGAAAGTATTAGGATCTTCCGTCATGATAAGGGCATCCGCCATATCTCCGATTATGACTTTAATCTCTTCAGAACTCATAATTTACTATTTTCAATTTATACAAGATTAAAATGGTGGAATACCGTGTTTCTTAGCCGGACGTTTCAACACTTTATTCGCCGATACATCCAGGGCATGAATGATAAATTTACGGGTCTCCGAAGGTGTGATTACCGAATCTATATAACCTTTAGATGCGGCAACATAAGGATTGGCAAATTTATCTTTATACTCTTTTACCTTTTGTTTTCTCATTGCATCCGGATCTTCCGCTTCCATTATCTCTTTACGGAAAATAATATTTGCCGCCCCTTCCGGCCCCATAACCGCAATTTCCGCCATAGGCCATGCGAAAACAAAATCCGCACGTAAATGGCGCGAGTTCATTGCTATATAGCCTCCCCCGTAAGCCTTGCGGAGAATTATGGTAACTTTAGGTACGGATGCTTCCGAATATGCGTAAAGCAACTTCGCACCGTGACGGATAACTCCGGCATGCTCCTGATCCACGCCCGGCAGATACCCCGGCATATCTTCCAAAGTAATAATAGGAATTTCAAACGCATCGCAGAACCTTATAAACCTTGCGGCCTTATCCGACGAATCGCAATCCAGCACACCGGCCAGATAAAGAGGCTGATTTGCCACGAAACCGACCGTACGTCCGCCAATTCTTCCGTATCCCACTACAATATTGGGCGCCCAAAGCTCCTGTACCTCTATAAACTCGGAATTATCGGTGAGCGCCTTTATAACATTCTTTACGTCATAAGGCGTGGTAGGATCTGCAGGTACTATTTTATCTATCTTATACTTCTTGTTAGGCTCCGAAGTTTTTACGGGAGCTGGCTTTGCCTGATTATTGGCGGGCAGATACGACAGCAGCTCTTTTATCTGATTAAAACATTCTTCTTCGCTCTCCGCAAAAAAATGTGCATTCCCGGTAGTCTCGCAATGAACACGTGCTCCGCCGAGCGATTCCATATCTATCTCCTCTCCAAGTACCGACTTTATAACCTCAGGCCCCGTAATGAACATTTTGGATATTTTATCAACTACGAAAACATAATCGGTAAGTGCGGGAGAGTAAACCGCTCCGCCGGCGCAAGGCCCCAATATCACCGATATTTGGGGAATAACTCCGCTGGCAAGCGTATTCCTGAAAAATATCTCGCCGTAACCGGCCAGTGAATTAACGCCTTCCTGTATGCGTGCGCCTCCGGAATCATTTATACCTATAAGCGGAATCCTCATCCTCAAGGCATAATCCATTATTTTTGTAATCTTCCTTGCATGCATAGAGCCTAAAGAACCTCCGGCAACGGTAAAGTCCTGTGCATAAATGGCTACCGGATTCCCGTTTATGGTTCCGGTACCAATAATAACACCATCACCGGCAAGGGTTTTATTTTCCATACCGAATTCCCTTACATCATGTTCTATGAAAAGGTCGTATTCATAAAAAGAATTCTCATCCAGAAGTTTATTGATCCTCTCCCTGGCCGGGAGCTTACCCATAGCCCTTTGTTTCGCTATGGCCTTATCACCGCCTCCCTGAACGGCTTTTGCCGTTCTCTCCTGGAGTTCGGAGATTTTTTTACTTAGTAAACTCATATCTGTATATGTATAGGTTTTAATATTGCAAAAATAAGATAAATATTTTTATCCCAAATTTTTTCGGAAAAATCATTACATTTGTAACTTGGCACGATCTTTTTAAGATAGTGTATTCCATTATAAATAAAATAATTAGATAACATTAAAATATTTCACTATGTCACTAACTTTTACCGAAAGGCACATAGGGCCTAGAGAGGCGGAAATTAAGGAAATGCTTAAAGTCCTTAATGTTAGCTCCTTGGAAGAGCTTGCAAAGCAAACGGTTCCTGCAAATGTGCTCCTTAATACCGAAATGGATCTGTCTCCGGCAGTAAGCGAAAACGAATACCTCGCCAATCTGAAAGAGATTGTATCCAAAAATAAAAAATTCAGATCGCTTATAGGTACCGGTCAGTACGGAACAGGTATGTTACCTGTAATTGTCCGGAATATATTTGAAAATCCAAGTTGGTATACTTCATATACCCCTTATCAGGCAGAAATTTCACAGGGGCGTCTTGAAGCATTGCTCGTTTTCCAGACTGTGATAAGCAGTCTTACGGGTTTTCCCCTTTCAAACTGTTCCATGCTCGACGATGCACAGGCGGCGGGAGAAGCTATGAGAATGATGTTTGAAGTAAGAAGCAGGGATGCGGTAAAAGCAGGAAAAAATGTAGTTTTCATAGACAATAATATTTTTCCGCAGGTGTTGTCAGTACTTAAAACACGCGCAAAAGGACTAGGGATCGAAATCGAAACGGGGGATTACAAAACTTATGAATTCAGCGAAAAGCTTTACGGTGCTATGGTTCAATACCCGGCTGCTAACGGAGAAATAAGGGACTACTCGGAATTCTGCGATAAAATACATGCCGCCGGGGGGCTTGTTACAGCATACAGCGACCTTCTTTCGCTTGCCGTTCTTAAAGAACCGGCTGCATGGGGTGCGGATTGTGCGGTAGGAAGCGCCCAGAGATTCGGACTGCCTATGGGATTCGGCGGCCCGACAGCAGGTTTCATGGCAACAAAAGATTCATATAAAAGACAGATACCCGGCAGAATAATAGGCATATCGGTAGACCGTTTGGGTAACGACGGCTACAGACTTGCCCTGCAGACGCGGGAACAACACATTAAAAGGGAAAAAGCCACCTCAAACGTATGTACGGCTACGGCGCTCATGGCCACTATGAGCGGAATGTATGCGGTATATCACGGGCCGGAAGGCATTAAGGCCATTGCCGGAAAAGTATCGGAATATGCTCATGGGATAGGGTCTTACCTTTCTAAAGCCGGTTATAAACTGGCGACAGGTAATTATTTCGATACAATAGAAATCTGCGGAGTGAATGCCGCCGCAATAAAAGAAAAAGCGGAAGCGAAAGGGTTTAATTTCTTTTATCCCGCTCCCGACAAGGTGAGGATAAGCTTCGATGAACTGACAAATTGCAAAGAAGCTGAACAGATACTCGGCGTTTTTGACATAAAAGCCGATGAATGCGCATGTAATCAGGAACACTCCGGTTTTATGACAAGGGAAAGCGCAATTCTTACGGAAAAAGTATTCAGCCTGTATCATTCCGAAACAGATATGATGAGATATATCAAGAAACTGGAGAGGAAAGATATTTCCCTCACCCATTCAATGATTCCTCTGGGCTCTTGTACTATGAAGCTGAACGCAGCAGCGGAAATGCTCCCTTTAAGCTGGGCGGAACTTACGGACATACATCCTCTTGCACCTAAAGATCAGGTAGAAGGATATATGCAGATAATAAACGAACTTTCTCACGATCTTGCCGTAATTACCGGCTTTGACGCATGTTCGCTTCAGCCTAATTCCGGGGCGGCCGGAGAATATGCAGGTCTTATAACCATAAAAGGCTGGCTCAATGCAAACGGCGGAGAACACAGGAATATCATCATTATCCCGACATCCGCTCACGGGACGAATCCCGCATCGGCAGCTATGGCCGGATTCGATATAGTACTCGTAGGCTGCGACGATAACGGTAATATAATAGTAGACGAACTTTTACAAAAAGCCGTTGAAAACAGAGATAAACTCGCCGGTCTGATGATTACCTATCCGTCTACATACGGTATATTCGAGGTAAAAATCAAGGAAATTATAGACATCATACATGAAAACGGAGGTCTGGTTTACATGGACGGTGCGAATATGAACGCCCAGGTAGGACTTACCAGTCCCGGTTTTATAGGAGCCGACGTTTGCCACCTCAACCTGCACAAATCGTTTGCAATGCCTCACGGAGGCGGTGGCCCGGGTGCAGGCCCTATCTGCTGTACTAAAGAGCTTGCTCCGTATCTTCCGGGACATCCGCTTGATACTGCATGCGGCGGTAAAGACGTAACCGCAGTAAGTGCGGCGGCATACGGTAATCCGCTGTTGCTTCCTATCACCCACGCCTACATAAAATTACTCGGAGCAGAGGGTCTAAAGAAATCCACAATGGTAGCAATTCTCAACGCCAACTATATGTCCTCGATATTCGCTCCCGAATTCACCACTCTTTTTTCTGGCGCTACGGGTCGTGTTGGACACGAGTGCATAATAGATTTCCGTCACTTCAAGAGCGAGTACGGAGTAGACGCCACAGATATTGCAAAACGTCTTATGGACTACGGATTCCATGCTCCGACACTCTCGTTCCCTGTACATGAAACTCTCATGATCGAACCCACGGAAAGCGAATCCAAAGCCGAAATAGACAAATTCGTAGAGGCGATGAAACAAATTAAAAAAGAGTGCGAAAAAATCAAATCGGGAGAATATGATACAGCAGATAATCCTGTCGTAAACGCTCCGCATCCGGCTCACGAAGTTTGCGGCGACGAGTGGAATCACAAATACACACGTACTGTTGCGGCATATCCCCTCGAATGGATTAAAGAGAATAAATTCTGGCCGGCCGTTGCACGTGTAGATAACGGATACGGTGACAGAAACCTTATTTGTTCCTGCCAGGTATAAAGACGGGAACTTCCTAATAAAGAAATCATAGGCTGTCTATTTTCACTTTACAGTGAATTTTAGACAGCCTCTAAAAAATTTACAGTATTATCCGTGAACGGTTACTTCCATCCCGGATTCTGCTGTTCATTCATTTTCGGATTCGAACTTGTTTCCGAATAAGGTATAGGAAACAGGAACCTGGTGTCTGTGCTGGCGAACTCAGCCACTTTCAAAAGTCCTTTATTTACACTTCCGGAAGCAGGAGCCCAGTCGCTCTCGGATATATTGGCATACAATACTTTCTTCGGAACCCCCGATTCTCCGGTACTTATTTTCACCGCATATTTAGGATCCCTGCTCAGACGATGTATATCAGACCATCTTGTCCCTTCTCCCAGAAACTCTATCCTGCGCTCATTAATGATCGCCTGCATAAGCGCATCGGCATTTGCAAAAGAGGCCGTAGTAAACTGATCCGAAGCCTTTGTTACAGCCCTGTTGCGCACTGCATTCAAAAGAGAAACGGCTTTTTCGGAAACTCCGTTCAAACGCGCTTCGGCTTCGGCATAATTAAGCAACACCTCGGCATAACGCAGAACAGGAGTCCAGTCCGTCATAGCATTACGCGCCCTGTATTTATGGCTCCACCACACCTTGTTTTCATATAAAAGAAGCTGCTCCCTTCTGAGATCGTCCGCAAGCCAGAAATCCGCATTAATTATAATAGGGCTTACGCATACCAGCCCGCGTACCGTAGAATAAAATTGCGAGAGAGAACCGTTATTCGTACAGTTATCGAGTTCGCTGTTCTCAATAGACCACATAGACTCCGTATTCCCCGAATTATTTGCAAACGGGCCTTCGGGAGTATCCGTTAATTTATAACCGCCGATAGGACTTGTATAAGGAACGTTATCGCTAACTATTTTTTTAGCCTCGGCCACAACATTACCCCAGTCGTACATATGCTGATAAACCCTCGTTTTGGCAGCAATAGCAGCCCCTTTAGTCGCCCTTGAGATTCTCAGACCGCCGGAACGTGTATCTGGTAATTTACTCTCGGCATAATCCAGGTCTTCAATAATCTGGGCATAAGTAGCTTTAGCCGTTGCACGCCCTGCCGATTTAGCTTCTTCAACAGCTTCGATAGTATTGATAGGTTTTATACTTACAGGGACTCCGAAATGCGAAGCATCGGACGTCTGATTGTAAGGAAGAGCGAAATGGATCATCAGTTCATGCAACCCCATAGCGCGAAGGAACCTTAGTTCGCCCACATACTGCTCCGATTGAGCCACAGTAAGTATATTTTTGGAAGCGGCGCCCTGAACGCCTTCTATTACAATGTTAATTTTATTTATCATCTGATAAGTACATTCCCATAGAGCCTGTCCGTTAGGAGAAGTAGTACTATAACTTGCATTATAGGTTACGGCAAAAAAGGCCTGTACATTAACCATATCCTCTCCCCTCATGTCACCCTGCTGCACTGCCGC
This sequence comes from uncultured Muribaculaceae bacterium, assembly GCA_964449975.1. Classification (GTDB taxonomy): domain Bacteria; phylum Bacteroidota; class Bacteroidia; order Bacteroidales; family UBA932; genus Egerieousia. Next base: position 25,021 of record CAYVED010000017.1, on the reverse strand, counting down.
CGCTCCGAAAGGATAACCTCTCCTTTGATTATTTCCGGGATAATACCCGCTTTGTGCCGCGTCATAACATCCTATTACAGCAAGATCGCAACGTGCGGCATTGGAAAACGAAGACTCGTAACTTATATAGTTTTTCGGATCGAGGTTGATTGCGGCATTCGTACACGAAAACAGCAAACACCCGAAAACACCTGTTATAATATATAATAAATTCTTTTTCATACGTTTAAAAACTTTTTAAGACTTACGCCTCAATTTATAATTTTTTTAGAGCGATAGTAACCGCTTCGCTCTCTCATTAACTGCTTTTAATCATAGCTTTGAGCTAATTTTTGATTAAAACCCTATATTCAATCCTATTGTAAACACCCTTTGCTGAGGATTACCGTTCCAATCCACTCCAATTTGTCCGGTGTAAACCTCCGGATCAAGTCCCGAATAACCTGTAATAGTCCATAGATTCTGTCCCTGAACATATACGCGCACCTTCTGAATATTCAATTTCTTGCAAATCCTCTCAGGCACCGTATATCCGATAGAAATATTCTGTAATTTAAGGAAGCTGCCATCCTCAATCCAGCGTGAAGAACCTTGACCGCCCAGATTTACAAGATTTTCTTTACCATAATACAACTTAGGCGTTTTACCGTCTCCCGGATTGGATTCGCTCTGCCAGCGTCCCAGTATTTCCGTACTGTTATTCTGGAATGCCTGATTCAACATATCCCTGCGGGTTATGTTAGCCACCTTATTGCCTCCAGAGAAGCGCAAGAAAATATTCATATCAAATCCTTTCCAGTAGAAATTATTATCAAAGCCCCCGAACCACGTAGGAATCGAATTTCCCAATATCTTTTTATCATCATCGGTTAAATTCAATGTTTTCGACATATTTTTAGGGTTAGAAGGATCATACACATAATACTTACCGTCCACAGGATTAGCCTGTACTATCTGTCCGTCTGCCTTATAATACATAGGATTACCATTTGACATATTTACTCCGGCATACTCATATCCCCATAAAGCGCGGATACTTTCCCCTTCCCTTATAACATAATGCTCGTAAGGCAACTCGCTAATCAGTTTTATAACTTTACTTTTCTGGGTAGAGAAGTTTAACGAACTCCTCCACTGGAATTTATTCGTGGAGATAATATTTCCCCCTATTTCCAACTCGATACCGTTATTATCTATCGTACCGTAATTCTGGGAAATAACATTCTTAGGTACACCCAAAGAAGGAGGAGTAGGTACATCCAGAACTATATCCGTATTCTTTTTCGACCAATAAGCAAAACTCAGATTAAAACGGCTGTCAAGAAATGCCATATCGAACCCGACATCCATAATATTCTGTTTTTCCCATTTCAGATTGGCATTACCGCATTGATAATAGGCTATCCCGTTCTGATTACCATACTTTTGTGCGCCGAAAAGATTCAGATAAGGGAAATCGCCTATCTGGTCATTTCCTACCTGAGCATAAGAGCCCCGTATCCTGAAATCGTTAATAATATTATTTATACCTCCGTTTTTCCAGAATCCCAACTGAGAAAAACGGAAAGCGGCAGAAGCACCGAAGAAAGTACCCCATCTGGTATCCTTAGGCAGTTTCGATAATCCGTCGGAACGTACCGAACCTCCGATATAGATCATACTGTTATAATTATAATTAACCCTGAAAATATAAGAGGTTAAACCGTTATCGCTATATCCTCCTCCCGAACTTTGAGTCGAATACGTATTCGATATAATCTGATCCATAAAGAACGGATCCGAAATATCGCGTGCCCCTGCATTATAATTCGAACTGCTATAATTAGTCCACTCCGCTACCGCCGTCGCGTCTACATGATGCTTACCGAAATTTTTATTAAAAGTCAATATATTCTGCATATTCCAACGCTGTCTGCGATAGAAAGTCTGGGATATAAGACCTTTGTATCCGTAACCGTCTCCCGAAGCCGGATCCCATGTATATTTATTATCCAGCAACGAAATATCGGCGCCTATCAGGAACTTATACGACAACCACTTCACCGGCTTAATATCAACATAAGCGTTCGGAAGCAAACGCCAGGAAGCATTTATCTGTTTATTCTTATCCAGAGTCCATACTATATTAGGTATATCACTCTCTATGATACGTTTATTAGCACCTCTGCCCAGAGCCTTAGGTTTAATCGCATCTATATTGTATCCCGTAGGATGAGTATCGTCGAACACCCCTACGTTAGGCAACATTCTCACACCCGCAAACATATTGTCGGATAATGAGTTCGTCCCTTTCAAAGGCCCGGAGTTCTCCTGGAACGAACCGTTAAACGAAAGTCCCAGAGTAACATAATTCTTAAATATCTTCTGATCTACTTTACCATAAAAAGTAAAGCGTTTATAAGCATTATTGCGTACTATGCCTTTCTGTCCGGTATATCCTCCCGACATATAATACTGAGTCCTTTCGCTGCCGCCGGCAACGGATACCGTATGGCTATGCTGAAATCCCGTACGGAATATATAATCAAACCATCTGGTATCGGTTCTATTATCATCCATAAATGCCTGAGGCTTACCTCCTATATTAGCATACTTCTCATTAGCTATCTCAACGAACTGCTCAGCATTAAGGAGATCATAAAGCTTAGATGCTTTAGCCCAGCCTCCCCAGCCGTCATAAGAAACTTTGACCGTTCCCTGTTTTCCCGTTTTGGTAGTAATAAGCACCACTCCGTTAGCCGCTCTGGATCCGTAAATAGCGGTAGCAGCGCCATCTTTAAGTATTTCGAACGACTCTATATCGGCCGGATTTATATCAGCCAAAGCGTTATTATTGGTATAAGACCCTCCGAGATTTCCGGAAGTCACAGGCACTCCGTTTATTACATACAACGGTGACGACCCCGACGATATAGTGCTGACACCACGGATAATAATACGCGGAGGCGTTCCAAGATCAGCACTGGACGAGATAACCTGTACGCCTGCGGCACGGCCGGCCATCTGCTGCATAAAACTCGGTGAAGCCTTATCAGCAAGCTCCCCACCCTTAATTTGAGATATAGAACTGGTTACGTCCCTTTTTCTTTGAGTACCGTAACCTACGATCACAACATCGTCAAGGAGAAGATTATCATCTTCCATGACAACATTGATTATTGCCCGGCCATCAACATTTACATTAATGGTCTTCATTCCAATAGAGCTGAATACTAGCACATTACGTCCCGCAGGCACCGTAATTTGATATTCTCCGTTATCATCAGTCTGGGTTCCCATGGTAGTGCCTTCTACCATAACATACACAAAAGCTACAGGAGAACCGTCGGATGCCGACGAAACCTTTCCCGTTACTTTGATTTGCGACCAAGCTACTCCGCTTGCAAATACAAGCATAAGTAAAGTTAATAATAAGCTTTTCTTCATAGGTAAAAAAAGTTTGATTAATAAATAAGTTAATTCAGGTGGGTTTTAGTTATTATTAGAACTTATTTTCGGTCTTATTATAAAAAGGAATAAAGAACTATAAGAAAAGGATCATTTAATTTGTACAAAAGTAAGTAAAAAGGCGAATTATCCAAATAATTATAACAAATTTAATTAAAAATTAAACCATAGCCTTTCTGCCGTACAAATTAAACGATCAAAAAAATAGTCCGGCCGACCAGTGCAGTTCACTGTTCGGACAATTTTTTTAACGATGTATTCTATTGAGATATTGCGGATTATAATTTAGAATTATTATAATCCGAACAGAGTGCCGCACTGGTCAGCCCAGTACCCCCACTCTATATTTATTCCCCGGCGTTCCATCCCTCTGAACCATGTCATCTGCCGTTTTGCAAACTGATGAATGGCGATTTTAAGTTTCCGTTCCATCTCCTCATATTCCAACTCCCCGATAAGATATTGTGTAACAAATTTATATTCCAGTCCATAATAAATAAGGTCTTCCGCAGGAATCCCGGCATCAAGCAATCCCCGCACCTCGTCCAGCATACCTTCCTCCAGACGGGCGTGCAATCTGGCGTCAATACGCGCATTACGCATATCCCTGTCTGCCATTATCCCTATATAACGGCAACGTTCCGGCAACAAAAGAGCATCCCCGCCCGTCACGCACCGTATTTCCCCGCTCCCGCATATCCCGGCCGCCTTTACAAATCCCGCCCTATCGTCCTTCTTAAAGTATCCAAGTACCTGCTCTATTCCGCAACAGGCCGAGCACTCCGCAAGCTCTACCTCAACGGCCCTTATAACCCTCTTTTTCGTATCAAAATCGGTATTATTATGCGGAACAGTCCCCCTTGCGGATTTAAGCCATATCAACAACTCCTTAAGAAACCCCATCTCCATAACATCCAGCCGTCTTCTCAAATCATTATCGGGAAGCACCTCTTTAAGCACATATCCTCTCGTAGCCGCCTCTATATAAAGCCCTGATCCTCCGCATATCAGAGGGATACGCCCCCTTTCAAGCACTCCTGCATACGCTTTTGCAAAATCCCTCTGGTACTCGAAAATATTATATTTCACACCCGCATCGGCAATATCTATAAGATGGCAGGGAACTTCCGTAAATAATCCGGCAAAGCGTCCGTCCGCAGCCTCCCTTATCCCGATACCCCATAACGATTCAATCCCGCATTCCCTGCACTTATTTACATACTCTCCCATATCCGCTTTATAATCACCCTTATCTTTCCCCGTACCTATATCCATCCCCCTGTACACCTGCCGGGAATCCGCAGAAAGGATCTCGGCCCCGTGCACAAAAGAGCCGTTTTCCCAATGTCCCATACTTAAAGCCAGCTCAACGGCAAATTTCGTTTTTCCGCTCGCAGTAGGTCCGAGAATACATAACGAATCCCATACATGAGGATAACCGCCCTTATCCAGGCCCCGGAATATATCTTTTCCTAAACTCTTCATTCAATAAAAACACGGCACTTAAACGCAATGCCCCGCAAAATTAACATATTTTTACTACTTTTGCGCAGTAAAAACAATGGTATGCCGAAAGCAAAAAGCAAAGTTGAAATAAAGAATAAAAGAGCGGGGTTCGATTACGAATTCCTCGACACATATACCGCAGGGATAGTGCTTACCGGTACGGAAATAAAATCCATAAGAGCAGGAAAAGCATCCCTGGCGGACAGCTATTGCTATTTTGCCAACAACGAACTCTATGTAAAAAATATGCATATTGCCGATTACTGGTGGGGCAGCTTTAACAATCATGATCCCCGCCGCGACCGCAAACTGCTTCTAAATAAAAAAGAACTCCGCAAACTTCAGCGTGCAACAAAAGAGAAAGGGCTTACCATAATAGCTACCCGCCTTTTCATTGCAGAAAACGGATACGCAAAACTCAACATCGCCCTTGCAAAAGGAAAAAAAGAGTACGACAAACGCAATTCCATAAAAGAAAAAGACGTACGCCGGGATATGGACAGGAACGGATACCGGTAATTAAAAATACCGCAGGCAACCTTATTGGAAAGTTAAAAACTACATGCCAATCCCGATACGGAATTATTTTACCTTTGCCCCCGGAACGACTATAACCGCAGGTGTTTTAACAATAAAACTCCTTACTATAAGGAATATACCCAGCAAAACAAACGGAATACTCAACCATTGCCCCATATTGAGCATCATTCCCTCTTCAAACCCCACCTGATTCTCTTTCACAAACTCTATAAAGAAACGGGAACCGAATATTCCTATGAAAAATATACCCAGCAGCAACCCGCGCTTGATCTTTTCCAGTCGGAATTTATAAAGCAGCACCAGTATCACGCCCGTAATAAAATAAGCCAACGCTTCATAAAGTTGGGTAGGATGTTTAGGCACTACCTCTCCGGCATGTTTGAAAACAAATCCCCACGGCAAAGAGGTTTCATGCCCGTAAACCTCCGAATTCATGAGATTACCGAGCCTTATGAACATAGCAGCAAAAGCTACGGCAATAGCAAGCCTGTCCAGTAGCCACAGATAATCGAAATTATACTTTTTACCGTATTTATTTACATACCAGATCATCCCGAGCATTATGGCAATAGTCCCGCCGTGGCTGGCCAGTCCGCCGTGCCATACCTTTAAGACCTCAGCTGGATTGGCAAGGTAAAACTCCGGCTCATAAAATATTATATGCCCCAGACGCGCCCCCACAAGGGTACAACCCAGCAATAAATACAATAACGTATCCAATAAATTCAAAGGAAGATTCTCCCTTCTGAAAAACCAGATGAACATTCTGTATCCCAGCACAAATCCCAGGATAAAAAGAATTCCGTAATACCTTACATGAAGAGGCCCTATACTGAAAAGTTCGGGATTAACATCCCAGTTAACCGATAATAAATTCATAAATCCGCACTATTTTTAAGATTATGCAAATATCTGCATATCCGTTATCTTCTAAGTCTTGAAAAAACGCTAAGCGGAATAGCCTTGCCGAAACTATCCCTCAAAATAAGCTCTCCGCAGGTAAGCCCGATCCCGCTCATACTCTCCTTCCCGGCCGCCTGCCCGTCAATATCGCGTACTCTCCCGTCCTCTTCCCCCGCCGCAACATTTTCCCCCGTTCCGCCCTTTCTTCCCGACAGCAACCCGAAAGCAGTTCTTACAGCCGTATCGGCCAACAAAGCGGAATATCCGTTGGAATAAAGATTAAGCACCATAAAAGCATCCTCAGGAGCAAGTATCTTTGAGCATCCGTCTAGCAACTCGAAAAGCAGTTCGTCCAGTTTCCATTTCTCCCCGTCAGGGCCGTGTCCGTAAGCCGGAGGATCCAGAATCAATCCGTTATACAGATTCCCCCTCTTAACCTCCCGTTTCACAAATTTAAGAGCATCTTCCACTACCCAGCGTATATTATCCTGTCCGCTTATCTCCATATTCTCCCTCGCCCAGGTGACTACCTGACGTACCGAGTCCAGATGAGTAACATCAGCCCCGGCCGACCTTGCAGCAAGCGAAGCCGCCCCGGTATATGCAAATAAATTCAATACTTTAGGCCGGATTCCCTGTAATCTCTTTTCAGAAATATCCGCCAGTTCCCGGCAATTCCTATATATAAAATCCCAGTTTGGAGACTGTTCCGGAAAAACCCCCACATGCTTGAAAGAGGTAAGTCCGAGCCGTAGCTTAAAATCAGGAGCCGGATAATTTTTAACAGTATCTTTACTTCCCGATACTCCCGCCTGCGCAACAGGATCGTATTTTATAATCCATTGCTGGGGCATCTTTTTTATCATATTCCATGTGCCGCTATCCTCTTTCCCCGAACGCCCGAATCCGGCTCCGGTGGTAAACCTGGTATGGGCCAGACGGTTCCACTCTTTATCTGAAAGCGTTTTTTTCCATAATGCCTTAGGCTCCGGACGCGCCAGAACGAAAGTCCCGAAACGCTCCAGTTTCTCAAAATCTCCGCTATCTATAAGTTCGTAGTCCTTCCAGTTCCGGGGTGATTCTAAAAGCATAATACCTTTTGTTTATATCAAGATTCAAAGATAGCGGATAATTCTCTGTCTGCAAAAAATAAGAACTGATAAAGAATAAGAATATAACTACATATAATAAAGAAATGCCGGATACAAACCGGATTAAATAATTACCTTTGTAAAGGGTCGCAATTTTTTGCCGTTTCCCCGGATACGCCTATTTTTAATAATCACCCTATTGTTTTACAGAAGAATAAAAACATATTAAAAAAATTAAACGAATTACGATATGAAACTACTTTTTACCCTTACAACCGTGATTTTGCTGACAGGCGCATGCTCGGAAACTAAAAATCATCCCACGTTACAGATCCCTGCCGAAGCGCCGGTAGATGCACAGGCAGAACCTGTAGAACTAAGCAAGATTGCAAAAAATATCCGGATAATTCCCCTGGAAACGACCCCGCAATGCCTGATTTCATCGGTAAAAAGTTTTACTGTTACGGATAAGAACATCTACGTAAACAATAACGGGAAATCATGTCTGCTCTTTACCCGTGACGGAAAATTCGTCAGTCCGGTAGGAAGCAACGGCAGAGGCCCCAATGAATATCTGAATGTGGAAAATATATGGATACAGGGAGACAAGGCTGTTATATTCGATATTTATGCAAACAACCTGCTGATGTACGACCGTGCAGGCAAGTTCATCTTATCCGCAAAACCGGAAGGGTATCTGAAAAATAACCTTACCGCTCTGGAGCTGCTTCCCGACGGAAATATTGTTACTTTCAGTCCCGACAAAGGACCTGCACCAAAAAGAGCCATGCTCGCTTTCGCCTCATTACCGGAAAACGGAAACGAATTTAAATTACTTGACTCGATTCCCCACCCGAAACCGATTGCCGAACAGGCAAACATAAACTGGTATTTCAGGGAGGGGCAATTTATACAACGCGGTAAAGAGGTTCTGTTTAAAAGCACGTTAAACGATACTATTTATAAGCTCAAAAGGACAGAAGGGAAATATATAATTATCCCTCAATATATATTTAATCTTGGTAAATATGCTGCAATCAACGACGCGAGAGTACAGACTTATAAGGGTTTCTTTAGCTCCAAACCATTCAAAGCCTTTAATATAATGGCACAGATAGAGCTGTTGGGGGACTCGGACAGATATATTTTCTACAAAGTCAAGGACGAACCTTACTACTTTTACGACAAGAAAAAGAATCAGGTGAACAAATGGCAGATTATTCCGCAGGGCAAAGAAGAGGAATGCAAAGACAACCCCAATTATTTCACACCGTTGTGCATAGATTCCAACGGCAATCTGTTGGGTGTAATGCAGTCTGAAAAAGAAGAAGACAATCCGGTTCTGGTAATAGCGGAACTAAGATAATCCTGATTTTATCGCTCAAAGCATAACCTAAAACCAATATCCGGAAATAAACTGAAAAAGTTTGCAGAAGATCAAAACAGTTTCTAAAACAAAGATCAATATACCGGAACCGCACATATAGACAGCTTTTATATCTGCTAAAATGTTATTCAAAAAGTATTCATTCGCTCTGACATTCAGAAACACAGAACCGCCACCAACAAACGGCTCAAAAATATCCTTTTATTTCTTCAACGAGTTTATATTTATCACCTACATAAAAGAGCGGGGAACGATTTATTTTTTCTTGCTTCATCTACTTTCGTTATAAAAAGTAATTCCTTGTGGTCGTTAAATTCTGTTTTTCCCGTATTGAAGAACCTATGGGAACATTCAAATGTTTTCGTATCTCCACATTTGTTCAATATTTCCTCAATCTCCTCCAACCTTATCTTATTCCCGGAAGAATTACTTTTGGAGTTGTATGTATTATTATAGGAAACAACCAGGTAGCGTGTATTTAGATTCTGTACCAGGTCTTCGAAACGGCTTCGGGCCTTGACCGTACAATAAGCGCTCATATTCTCCGGTTCCGGCTTGAGGGCTACTCCGTGCAGACTTGGGTTGTCCCATTTTATTAATGTTTCGTGCCAGTAGATTTGCATCTTTTTTGTGCATTTCCACATTCTCAAAATCTTTTGCATCAATAATTCTTATCCGTAAAGGTTGAGGTTTAATAGGTTTCTTTATATAAGCATCGAAATGACCAACCGTATTGGCTAATTTATCGATATTGTAAATAAGGGTTGCCAATAATATACTATACTCTTTTTCGGTTAGTTCCGGTTTTATATCTTCTATATCTTGCCGAATATGTCCGATAAGTTTTGACACGCCGTGTTCTTATTTCCTTTAATATTATCCCAATCGCGTATACTTGACTTTTATTTTTGACAATATTGGGGAAAAGTAAAAAAAATAATCCGCAAGAACTACTTTTCCCGGAATTTATTTCGGGAATATGCAGGATTTAAGAATCTGTCTTTTTTACAAGTATCTTATCTATACGGGCGCCGTCCATATCCAGTATCTCAAATTCAAATATCATCCATACAAGCTTTTCCCCGGTCTGCGGGACACGCTCCAATATCTCCAGAATAAGACCGCTCAATGTATTATAATCATGTTCCGCATACAGATCCTCCATATCAAAATACTCCAGAAAATCATAAAAACCCAGTTGTCCGTCCGCCAGCCACGTATCGTCCTGGCGCCGTATAATTTCAGACTCTTCACCCTTTTCCAGAACCTGTCCTACAAGACCTTCCATAATATCTTTCATAGTTACTATCCCTTGTACGCTTCCGAACTCGTCCGTAACTATACCGTATTTCTCTCCCTCCTGCTTAAACTGCTCCAGGACATTATATACGCTCCTTGTCTCCGGCAGATATTGAACTGGACGTATAACCTGCTCAAGTTCAAATCCAGGCAGGTTTATATTGCAAAACAGATCTTTAAGATATACAACTCCCGCCAGATTATCGAACCCTCCTGACGATACCGGATATATATTAAAAAGACTCTCCCTCACCTTCTCCCTTATTTGTTCCGCACTGTCCGATATATCCAGCCATACAAGTTCGCTGCGGTGAGTCATAATAGAGGCTACATCCCTGTCTCCCAAATTAAAAACACGCTCCACAATATCCTGTTCCACCTCCCGTATCTCCCCGACATCAAACCCCTCTTTCACAATAGCCTTAATTTCCTCCTCCGTAACCTTATTCTCTTCAATGGCGTCTATCCCCCCTAATTTCATTACAAAAGCAGTACTTTTGGAAAGCAGCCATACAAAAGGCGAAGTTATCTTGGAAATAACCACCATAGGCCTTGCCGCAAGCATTGAGATTTTTTCCGCATACCCCATTCCCAGACGTTTGGGAACAAGTTCCCCGACTATCAATGTCAGATAAGTGACAACCAGTACTATCACGGTTTTGGATATTCCGAGGGCATAAGTCTCAAGAAAAGATATTCGTCTTATATATACCGCCAGATCGGAAGCAAAAGCCTCGCCGGAAAATAATCCGGTAAGAATACCTATCAATGTAATACCTATCTGAATAGTAGAAAGAAACCTGTCCGGCTCGCCCGCCAGTTTCAACGCGGTTCTTGCCGATTTATTCCCTTTCTTCGCCTCTATCTCAAGCCGCGCCTTACGCGCCGAGACCAAAGCTATTTCAGACATGGAAAGGAATCCGTTAAATAAAATAAGACCTATTATTATAAGTATTTCCATTTGCTATATAAAAAGCCCTTAGTTTCAGTTACGAAGATATAAATTATTATCATACATTTTGTTTGTTTGAAATTAAAATGAGAAAATTTAATGTGTATATTTGTAGATCAAAATAACAAAAATATTCATCATAAATAATTTAAGGTATGCAACAAAATATTGAAACTTACAACTTTAATGGCAAGAAAGCCATCGTACGGGTTGATTTTAACGTTCCGCTCGATGAAAATTTCAAAATTACCGACGACACCCGGATCAGGGCAGCCATACCTACTCTTAAAAAAGTATTGAACGGTGGAGGAGCGCTTATTTTAATGTCTCATCTCGGGCGCCCGAAAGGAGTTACAGGAAAATATTCCCTCAAACATATAATATACAGGATTGAAGAACTCCTGGGAACTAAAATCAAATTCGCGCCGGATTGTATGCGGGCAGAAGAAGATGTGAAAAATCTAAAACCGGGAGAAGTACTTCTGCTTGAAAATCTCCGGTTCTATGCAGAAGAAGAGGGTAAACCGCGGGGACTTGCCGAGGATGCCACGGAAGAGGAAAAGAAAGAGGCGAAAGCAAAGATAAAAGAGAGCCAGAAAGAGTTTGTAAAAAAACTCGCTTCTTATGCCGACTGCTATATAAACGACGCTTTCGGAACGGCGCACCGTGCTCATGCTTCAACCGCATTGATCGCAAAATACTTCCCTGACGACAAAATGTTCGGCTATATTATGGAAGGAGAGATAAAAGCTATCGACAGAGTGCTGCATGGAGCGGAACACCCTGTGACTGCAATTATAGGAGGAGCGAAAGTATCATCCAAAATAGGTATTATAGAACATCTGTTCGATGTTGCGGACAATATGATAATAGGAGGCGGAATGGTTTTCACCTTTATTAAAGCACAGGGAGGAAAAATAGGCAACTCCCTGTGTGAAAACGACCAACTCGATCTGGCCCTCGAAATCATCAAAAAAGCGGAAGCCAAAGGAGTAAAACTTTATTTTTCAAAAGAAGTAGTTATTGCAGACTCTTTTTCCAATGATGCAAAAACGAAAATAGTACACAACTTTGAGATTCCCGACGGCTGGGAAGGTATGGATGCCGCCCCGGAAACCCTTAAAGAGTGGGAAAAAGTACTTATGAACTCCAGGACAATTCTCTGGAACGGCCCGGTAGGAGTATTCGAAATGCCTAAATTTGCGGTAGGCACGCAGAAAATAGCCGAAATCCTGGCTAAGGTTACGTCTGAAAAAGGCGCATTCACCCTTATAGGCGGGGGAGACTCCGTGGCGGCAATAACCAAAATGGGTTACGCAGATAAAGTAAGCTATGTTTCCACCGGAGGCGGAGCAATGCTGGAATATCTGGAAGGCATGGAACTTCCCGGAATAAAAGCAATAAAAGAATAATTCCAGGAACTTTACGGCAATGATTTCAAAAACAGATTCCAGTAGTATCAATGCTTAACTCTGGAATCTAAAAACAGTAAATCACGTCGTCTACAACTCTTACAACGTAAGTCTAAGGCTTTTCTTCTGATTATTATATGATTAACCCATTACAACAGTCGAAAAGCCTTGTCATTTATATAGAATGAGGCCTGGAAATAAAATACAATCCCGTAAACAACAGAGCGATGGAACCTGCCTGTACCCAACTGAAAACATCCTGCCCCAGAGCAAGGCTGGTAATTGTGGCGACTACTATCAATACATTATTATAAGATGCCACGACTGTGGCGGGAAGCAGTCTGAGTCCCGTTTCAAGTAATAAATAGGAAATTACTGTCGGGAAAAAGAGTACGAAAAGCAGCACTAATACCGGCGTTATTTGAACGGGAGTATCCAATATAGGGGCTGCCAATAGTCCGGAAGTATCGAACGGCCCCCATTTAAATGTAATATCCACGCAGGAGGCCGTTATCGCCGCACCCGTAAAAGCCCATTTAAGCATAGTAATGCTATCCGCAATTTTCAACAGCTTCTGGCTGTAAAGAAGATAAAGAGAATAAGCGACGGAACTTAAAATCGCAAGCGAATCTCCCAGAAGCGGATTACTGGCAATCTCCGGCGGCCTTTTGGCAAACATGCTCAGAATGGCGCCGCCTATACTTATAGATAAGCCCAGAATCTTATTCCAGGTAAACCGTTCCGATTTATAAATAATAATCCCGAAAAGAAAAGTCCACACCGGCATAAGCGAGCCGAGTATGGAAACCGAGACCGGTGTAGTATATTTCAGCGATGTAAGATACGTTAATTGAAAAACATAAAATCCGAACACCCCCGTAAGAAGCATCCGGATAATCTCTTTTTTTCCTACATTTCCCCGTTTACGCCCCTCTTTCCGTAACAGGAATATATCAGTCGCCCATAAAGCCGCAGTTCCGAAAAGCATCCTGAACGTCACTCCCGCCAAAGGAGTCATCCATACAGGCACAAGGAATTTAAGCGCATTGGCATTAAGTCCGCTGAATGTTTTGGAAACGAACATAGCCAGATGCCCTTCCATCTTATTTTTTCGCATAAAATCCAAAGTTTTTACTTAAAACAGACGGAAAGGTGTTTTGTTTTGATAATTTTCCGGAAGAAAAAGCAGATTATACGGTCATTATCTCTCTCTCTTTAGCGGCAATCATGTCTTCTATTTTCTTATTAAACGCATCGGTTTCCTTCTGGATAGACACCTCCGCATCTTTGCAAATATCTTCCGGAAGTCCCTCTTTCTGGAACTTTTTATGAGCATCCACAACTTCCCTGCGGGAATTCCTTATACTCACCTTTGCATTTTCACCCTCTGCTTTGGCCTGCTTTACAAGATCTCTTCTCCTCTCTTCCGTTAAAGCCGGAATATTTATCCTTATATTTTCTCCGTTATTGGCCGGAGTAAACCCCAGGTTTGCATCCATAATAGCCTTTTCAATAGCAGGAATAAGTTTTTTTTCCCACGGCTGAATAGTAATGGTCTTAGCATCGGGAGTAGTAACACTCGCAACCTGAGGTATAGGAGTCGGCGACCCGTAATAATCAACCAAAACCGAATTAAAAACAGCCGGATTTGCTTTACCAGCCCTGAAACTCTTCAGTTCCTCTTCTAAATGCAGCAAAGCCTTATTCATTCTTTCTTTAGCTTGTGCAATACAATCTTTTGAAACTTTTATATCCATAGTCTTATATAATTAAACATACATAATTATTTAGCCAACTCCGCCTCGATTCCGGCGACAAGTTCCCGCAGCTTATGTTCTGAAAAACCCGTCTCCGCCATAACAATTTTTCCGTCCTTCCCTACAAGAAAATTACGCGGAATACTCTGGGTCGCAAAAAGAGAATATATCTTACGTCCGGGATCCAAACCCATCGGGAAGCCGTAGCCGGTAGTCTTTCTGAACTTTTCAACGGTTTCACGGGTTTCATCTCTCGAAATAGCCAGCAGCACGAAATCCTTTCCCTCAAATCTCTCAACAATCTCTTTAGGAAGATATGTAAATTCTTGTCTGCAAGGGCCGCACCACGTCGCCCAGAAATTAATCAGAACAACTTTCCCTTTTAAATCATCAATCCTTACCTTTGAGCCGTCCATCATCTCCACCTCAAAAGAAGGAACCGGCTGTCCTGTCTTGACAAGGGTCGTTGCGTCGGCAACATCCTGCGCATATCCGGATAATCCGGAAACAAGCATTACAAAAATCATCAAAAGCTTTTTCATGGCATAAAATTTTATCATTCAGTTGCGGTCATACCTTTTCCGGTATAACATCCTTTATAGCATACTTATCCCGATACAACCGTACCTACTTCCGTCCCCTTTACAAGTTCGCTTAAATTCCCCTGCCTGTTCATATCAAAAACAATTATAGGCATATTATTCTCTTTACACAACGCAAACGCGGTCTGATCCATAATTCTTAAATTTCCGGCAAGGGCTTTATCAAAAGTAAGCGTATCGTACTTGACGGCCTTAGGGTCTTTCTCCGGATCAGCAGTATACACACCGTCTACACGTGTTCCTTTCAGAAGAGCATCGGCCTCAATCTCGCAAGCCCTGAGAGCAGAAGCCGAATCGGTTGTAAAAAAAGGATTTCCCGTACCTCCGGCTATAATAGCCACGCCTCCGCCTTCCATAAGCTCAATCGCCTTCTCTTTAGCATAGAACCTTGCCACAGGCTCCATAGAGATAGCAGTAAACACCTCCGCTTCAACACCTTCCGTTTTAATACACATAGAAAGCCCTATACTGTTTATAACCGTAGCCAGCATACCCATCTGGTCTCCCTTAACCCTGCTGAAACCTTTCCCCACACCGGATACCCCACGGAAAATATTCCCGCCGCCGATAACTATCGCCACCTGTACACCGCTTTTCACAACATCTGCAATCTCCTTGGCATATTGATTCATCATATTCACGTCAAGTCCCATCCCCTGCTCTCCGCCGAGACTTTCCCCGCTTAATTTAAGTAATACCCTCTTATACCGCATATTCACATATTTTTCTTATAAACCCGATAATACCCGACAGCAGCGAAACATTCCCGTACCGGTAAATTTTCGGATGATTTTATGACAAAAGTAAAACAAAAGTAGCCAAATATTATGATAATTGCAACTAAGAGTATATCTTTGTAACCCAAACAAAGACATTACTTAAAGTAAACAAAAGAATTTTATTAAAAATAATAATTATTGATATGGCAAATATCTTTTCTTCTTCAATCGGGAAAAAGCTTATAATGAGTATAAGCGGCCTGTTCCTTATCTTATTTTTATTCGTTCATGCATTAGTTAACGGTTTATCATTAATAAGCGAAGAGGCATTTAACGCCGGATGCGAATTTATGAGTCTCCCTATTGTTACAATTATGGTACCAGTGCTTGCCGCCGGTTTTATCATCCACATAATCTATGCTTTCGTACTGAACTTAATTAATTACAGAGCGCGTGGTACACAAAGATATGCCGTTACAAATAAAGCGAAAACAGACGACTGGGCTTCAACGAACATGCTCGTGCTGGGTCTGATAATTCTGGGTGTTCTTGTTTTCCACCTTACGCATTTCTGGGCAAAAATGCAGTTGCCGGAATTCCTCGGCGAACACGCCCAGACAGGTTCCGTACTTTTAAATGAAACTTTCAGCAATCTTTGGATTGTAATTATATATCTGATCTGGTTTGTAGCTTTATGGCTGCATCTTAACCATGGTTTCTGGAGCGCATTCCAAACATTGGGAATTAATAACAGCCTATGGATCAAACGCTGGAAAGTTACGGGTATAATCATATCTTCGCTCCTGTGCCTTGTATTCGTAGCTGTCGCCCTTAAAGCATATCTTGCTGCAAGCGGCTGTTGCATAATACAATAGACTGGCCTCACCAATTATAGATAGAAATACACAGCCGTCTAGGTAACCTAGACGGCTTTTGCTTTTCCCGGCCCGTTCTATATCCGGAACAGTTTCCTGATTATTGAATCGGAAATAAAAAGCCTGTCCGCAGGAATACGTAAGCATCCCTCCTCCCAAACCAAATCTCCCGATTTAACAAGTCTCTTTATCACGGGAACTACCGGATCCGGGATATACTCATTAAATACCTGCATATTTACCCCTTCCCTTGTACGCAATCCCAGCATCAGGACTTCATTAAACACGTCTTTTTCAGATAATATTTCAAAACCTCCTGCAAAAGGCGGAATAGCCTCTATCTTAAAATCCGTATTATCCGACAAATAATAATCGCAATACTTTTTAATACTCTCAGTATTCCAGTACCTCTTTGCCGACCCGTCAAAAGAGTGCGCGGAGGGCCCCAGGCCTATATAAGGCGTTCCGTCCCAATAAGAGGTGTTATGCCAGGAGCGAAACCCCTCGCGGGAGAAACTGGATACCTCATATTGCACATATCCGTTTCCCGACAAAATATTCTGTAACATCCTATACTGTGCCGCGCAAACCGGATCGTCGGGAAGAATATATTCCCCTTTGCGTAGCAGTGACGAAATCCGGCTGCCCGGCTCTACGCTCATTTGGTATGCAGATATATGTTGCGGGGAGAGTCCGGTAATTTCAAAGAGATTATACTCCCACTGATCCATACCCAGGGCATGGTATCCGAAAATCAGATCGAGGCTTATATTTTCAAATCCCGCATCCCGCAACATTCCGTATGCACGCACTGCATCCGCTGCACTGTGGCGGCGGTTCATCCATAACAGGTGTCCGTCTATGAAAGACTGTACTCCCATACTGATACGGTTAAATCCGGCTTCCGCCAAACCTGCTGCATATTCCGGAGTAATATCATCCGGATTTACCTCAATGGTAATCTCCAGAGCTACGGTATCTCCATCGCCGGCAAACGGGAAAGTATTTTTTAATGAACAAAGTATTTCTTTCAGCAGCGGAACAGGCAAAACGGAAGGTGTGCCTCCGCCGAAATATACGGTAGACACACCTCTTATCATTTGTCTTTTAAGTTCGATCTCCCTTTTAAGGGAATTCAAAAATTTATCCCTGTAAGCCGTTCCCTTAACCGAATAGAAATTACAATAGGTGCAAAACTGCCCGCAAAAGGGAATATGTACGTAAATACCGGCCAAAAGAGTTATTTTAACAATATATCGGACGAAGCGAGTTTGCCCTCAACGGTATAAGCATCAACTGTATATACTCCTTTGGCAAATTTTTGTCCCGGAGAAAAATAAACACAAATTTCAACCTCGTCTCCCTGATAATCCACCTCGCGCGATGCGGAATAGATCATCTGCTCTCCGTTAACTGTAAATATCTGCTGCTGATCCTGGGTCATAAGTATTCCGTCCGGGCCTTTTACCCTTATATATACGGTTTTGGGACCTCTCTTTGCAATAGTGTTCTCAACAAGATTAAGACACGATTTCAATTTCGCGATACGGCTGCTTCGTTCGGACTCTTTTCCGGAATTCGTAATACCTGTAATTACCAGCCCGCGACCCTTGACAACCGATCCGAGTTCAACCTGTTTGCCAAGCTCCTCCGTGGTACTCTTGAGAGATTCGTATTTATTCTTGCTTGCCCTGGCCTCCTGTTTAGCCACAGCGGCTTCCTGTCTTAAATTTATATTCAGGGTATTCAAAGAATCTATCTGCTTTATATATCCCTTCATTATAGACCTCAGGGTTCCGAGTTCCTTTTCATATTTACGCAACATAGCTTTATTAGTAGCCTCGGTCTTTTTAACCCTCTCTATAAGTTGAGCCACTTTTTCCCTCTCCACCATAAGTTCATTATTGAGGGTATCATTATTTGAAGACAGAGTGGAATAATCATTCTGCAACTGTACCATCTGTGCGGTGAGATCATCCTTTTCTATTGTAAGGTCACCTATAAGACTGTTCCTGTCCGTCCAGACATAAACCAGCACTCCTAATAAAATAACGGCAACCGCGGCGAGCGCTCCGATTATAATTTTAAATTTCTTATCCATAAAATCATATATTTTATATATAGACAACAAAAATAATCATTTTAATTCTATTTTTTATTAATTTTGTCTAATATAATGCAGATTTTTTATGTATTGACCGGACATAAACTTTTTTGCCCACAAGTCCTTCCAGGGCGATGATTAAAGCAGGTTTATGTAAGAGCGCAGCAGTTAAAGGCGCTCTGAAAAATTTTTAAGAGTATGAAAAAACTAGTTGCCGGAGTTGATATAGGAGGTACGGAAACCGTTTACGCTCTCGCGGACGAATTCGGAAAAATTTATGCATCCGGAAAGTTTTCTACCGGAGAGTTTGACGATTTTAATGAGTTTATCGCGGCTCTAAAAAAAAGCATAACCGGATTATCCCTGCAACTGGACGAGCCGCATGAAATAGAAGCCGTTGGTATCGGCGCACCTAACGGGAACTATTATACCGGTGAGATTGAAAACGCCACGAATCTGCTATGGAAAGGAAAACTTCCTCTGGCAAGACAATTAAGTTCGCTTTTTAACGGAATACCGGTAGTGATTACAAACGATGCCAATGCCGCCGCAATAGGAGAGATGATATACGGAGGAGCGAAAGGGATGAAGAATTTTATCGTAATTACTTTGGGAACAGGACTGGGAAGCGGCATTGTCGTTGATGGAAACATATTATACGGCCATGACGGTTTTGCGGGAGAGTTCGGTCATACAACGGTCGTAAAAGAGAACGGCAGGGAGTGCGGATGCGGCAGGAAAGGCTGTCTGGAAGGGTATGCTTCCGCAACAGGAGTGAAGCGGACTGCTTTCGAATTGATGTCTCAGATTCTTGAACCCAGTAAATTAAAGGACATCCCCTACAATATACTGACGTCCAAAGAAGTTACTCTTGCGGCAAAGGCCGGTGATATTATTGCAAAAAAGACATTCGAGATCACGGGAAAAATTTTAGGAGAGGCTCTGGCGGATCTGGTAGCCATTACCGCACCGGAGGCCGTATTTTTATTCGGAGGATTGGCAAATGCCGGGGATATAATACTTAATCCCACTAAAAAAGCATTTGAAAAACACGTAATGCCCTTATGGAAAGGGAAAGTACAAATTATATTATCATCGGTGAATTCGGAAAACGCTCCGATACTGGGAGCAGCAGCCCTGGCTATAAAGGAGATCCAGAAGAGGAATACGGTGACGGGCCTAAGAAGAGTTATTTAGAATTTATTAATAATTAAAATTATAGATTATGAAGTATTTAATTAGAAGTATCAAATATTTTTTGTACTTTGTTATATTATGTGGCATTATAGTAACGATAGTCTTCACATTTTCCACTAAACCGGAGGGAACTACTATTATGGACTTGTTCGGCGGCGGGGCAGGATATAAGATGCTGGCATTTTTCGTTGCCTTTTCAGCTATATATCCACTGCTGGGTTTCTCGAAAAAAGAGATATATGTTTCCAACTTCGCAGAGAACAAAAATGAAATAATAGATCTTTTTAAGAATGCAAATTTCGTGATTACACAGCAGACCCCTTACAGAATAATTTTCAGACCTAAAAATAAATTCCTTAGAATAACAAGAATGTGTGAAGACAGTATTACGGTTGATTTTTCAGAAAATCCGGTAATCATAGACGGACTGCGGAAAGATGTTATCAGATTTGCAAGAGGTATCGAATATATATGCCAGAAAGCAGAAGAACAATAGATTAACTCATCATCTATATGAAAGTCGTTGCCAAATACACTAACGCCTTTAGCGCAAATCTCGCGAAAGGAATGCTGGAGAACGAGGGGATACAATCCCAGGTTCTTAACCAGAACATTAATTTTGTTACCGGTGTAGTAAACACTGATATACTTAGTATCGAACTGGTAGTTAATGACGAAGACTACTCCAAAGCCTCCAGGCTTTTGGCAGCCTCTTCCAAAGAAGAATAAAATTCGGCGCCAAATTTATGTATAATAGGTTCCCGTAAAAATTTATAAACGGGAACCTTCTCCTTTTTCCCTTTTTCAAAAGCATCCGAACAGATAATCCACCGGTGAAGATTAAGGGCTATATTTCCGTTGGAAAGATTTGACACTCTTATCGGATACAATCTGCATGAAACCGGTTTCCGGAATTTGCTTTTCCCTTCGCAACAGGCTTTCTCCACGGCACAAAAACAATTCATATCCTCATCGAAACAGGTATATGCACACTCTTCATTATTAACCAGCGGGGTAACGAGATCCCCGTCCCGGTCTACAACCCCGAATCCCGCTCTCTCTATTTCATCCCTGCCTTCAGGTGTCATATACTCTTTATAATTCTCATATTCCCTCCCGAACTCTTCCAGTTCCTCCTGCTCAACAGGCGCCCCGCTGTCGCCTATTATACAACAACATCCTTTGCATGATTGGTAATCGCACATAAAATATTCGGTGAGGATTTCGGAAGACACCAGATATTTTCCTATTTCAAATATAAACACTCGCTTTTTAGCCATACTCTACAAATCAAAGAAATCTCTTATAAATTTATTTTCTTTAAATAAATTACGGGTATTTACATCTTCAGTAGTCCCCTCCATTATTACAACTATCCGGTTACCGGAATTTTTCAGACGTTTTACAAACTCCCCGAATTTTCCGGGCGTAACATCCCCCAGTTCCTTCAGAAACGTACTATGGAAATCTTTCCCTATCATATACCTGCGCTCTATTGTCTCCAGCCAGTAACGGTTCCTTTTGCTTACCGAATTGAATTTGTCCCTCACATCCTTTATAACAGAATACAACAAAACATCATCAACTCCTTTTAAAGTTACATTTTCCATTTCGGAGTCCATTATATTGATTATCTCGGACGCTCCCGTGCTGTCGGTTTCAAAATCCGATTCGCTTACCATTATCTCCTCCGGATAATAAAGCAATCCGGTATTTATTCCGCTTTTAGCAGCAAAATTCTTTATCTGCCCGTTCTTGTAAAGCCGCTCCATATACTTATCGAATACGCTCGACAACACAAAGTTCTCTATATTGTACGGCATCCCGCAGGAAATCGTAACACTAACGTAAGTACGCGGAATGACCATCTGATGTAAAAAACGCCTCTCTACATTCCCCTTTGTAAAATAATTAGGAACTATCTCCCAGTTCTCTTTTTTGGAGACGTCGCCCGGAATACTTCCAAGATATTTTACAACCAGTTCGGAGAATTTATCGTTCTCCATATTTCCGGCGAAAACAAATACGAAATCGGCGGCATTCGAAAATCTCTGCCGGGAAGCATAAAGGATAGGAGAATACTCCATAGCTTCAATTTGCTGCGGCGAATCCACGGATACATATCTTTTATTACTTCTGTTATAATAAGCCACAGAATCCATGAAAACATCAACAGGAGAAAGAGAGCGGTATGTGGCCTCATAGACCTTTCCCCTTTTATATACATTGAATGCTTTTTCATCCGCCCGGCGTCCGGTAAGGCTAAGATTTATCATCTGGAAAAGCTTTTCGACGCTGTTCCCGCCTGCAAAGCCATATACCTGTTCGGTATTGGGAGATATTACTGCCCTTAGAGAAAGGTTATGATATGAAAATAATTTTTCAAGCGTAGGCTGGGATATATCACCAAGCCCGCCAAGGTTTATAATATCATCAAGATATTTCTCATTCCCGATATTTATTCCTTTCATCAACGAAAAACCTCCTTTGCTTATACCCCTGAAAGAGACAGTATCTTTAGACGAAGCCGTTTTCTTTAACAAAGCGGTAACTCCGTTTGAGAGTATAACTACATAAGCGCCTGTTAAAGGATCGGTTATCTGGGATGTTATCGAAGCCGGCTGCTCCTTGGCATTGAACTTAGGCCATTTCACTACAGCCGCTTCAAGATACGAAGAAGGGCTTTTTGCAAGAGCTTCTGTAAAAGAAGAAAGCATTCTTTCCTTTGACAATCCTTCGCCGCCTTTAACCTGAGGCATTTTACAGGTAATCACTATATTATCTTTCTGGCCAAGCATCGCTCCGGCATAGGCGTTCAGTTCACTCAGGCCTAATGAGTATAATACCTCTTTCATTATCTCGAAACGCATCTCTATACTCGCCATCGAATAATCCTGTAAATAATTATCAAGAGCACGCTTAAAGAATATATCGTTACCGAGTCTGAACCTGTTGTCATACAGCGTTTCTATATCCCTGAAATATATTTCCCTGGAATTTATGAACTCCTGGTTATTAAATCCGTATCTCGACATTCTATCTATTTCCAGTCCCAGATAAGCAATAGCCGAATAAACCATACCCGGCTGCGTCTCAAATATTATGGAGAACTTATCAAGATTATGTATTCCCATAAACTCCCCCTGCTCTATCCTTAAATCGGATATAGGAAGATTCTGCGATATGATACCGTCCCGTATCCTGTTAAACAGCAGCTTGGAAATGGCTTTATCCATATAATCCTCTATATAAGGAATAGAGGTAGCTTTATATTTCGCGGTAAGAGGCTCTTTCAATATATTTATAGATACTGTCGTTTTATTATACTCCGGGTCTTTACTTATGACCACTTTGGTTCCGTTGAACTTTTCCGGAATATAATAACTTCTCTGCACGGTTCCCAGAGGTTTTGGGATTGTGGAAAAAACGGATTTTATCTTTGTCTCCAAAGATACAGGATCAATATCCCCTACAACAAATACGGCTTGCAGATCCGGCCTGCACCATTTATAATAAAAGCTTCTCAGATCCTTCGAAGAATAAGGAGCTATTTTATTAATTTCAGATGGATCAAAGGGATCGGCATATACGCTTCCAGGGAAAAGCTCTTTTAATATCTCCGCATCCATTCTTTTTGAAGCATTCCATTCCTCTGCCATGGAATTCTTAAGTACCGGCATGACACTGGTAACATCCTCTTCATCTATATTTATAGAACCCAGCCAGTTATACAGAATAAGCAATGAAGAATCCACAGTATTAGGATTACTTACGGGCACATTACGTATAAGGTACGTAATATCATCCTGATTAGTACTGAACAAAATATCGTCATTCTGAACGCCTATAGATTTAAGATACCGGGTAATAGTGGAATCCGTAAAATTTCTCGTTCCTCTGGTGGCAAGCAATTCCAAAGCCCTGAACATTCCTTTCTGCCCCGATTCTTCAAGGGTTGTTCCTACCTTCTGCGCAATACAAAAATCGGCGTAGCCTTTATCAGCACCGTTCTTTAATATATAATACGTAAGCCCGTTGGCAAGTTTTCCGCTTTTCACCCTGGGGTCGTCCGGAAGTTTCTGTACATCCTGGGCATTTACGGAAACAACGGAAAGAAAAAACAGAAGTCCGCAGGCCAGTTTTGAGAATCGTTTCATATCAGTTATTATGCAATTATTTGTTGCACAAAAATACAAACTTTAAATATGTTTTTTGTTTGTATACTTATTTTTTTTTATTTTTGTCCCAATCGGTTACGAAAACCGATCCGTCTTGTATATTATATTACAAACACTTAATAAATAATACTATCAAATGAAAAGAATCGTGAAAATTTTTATGGCGTCAATCTGTGCGATGTTCCTTTGCGCGACCATGAGTGCCCAAGACCTGAACCAGGCAACAGATCTTTTTAACAGTGCTGCAACAGCTCTTAACGAAGGAAAAAACACAGAAGCGCTGGCGGGGTTCGAAAAAGCCCTCAAAATGGCCGAAACATTGGGAGATGAGGGAATAGCCATAGTGAGCGACAGTAAAAGCATCATACCTAAAATACTTTTACAAATGGGGAAAGAGGCGGCAAATGCGAAAGATCTCGACGGTGCTATAGCAAAACTGAAAGAATCTGCCGCAAAAGCAACCGAGTACGGACAGGAAGGTCTGGCAAAAGAGGCTACCGAACTTATCCCACAGATCGTAATGGCCGATGCCAATTCTCTTCTGAATGAAGGCAAATTCGAAGAAGCCGCATCAAAATATCTGAAAGTTACGGAACTGGATCCTGAAAATACCACGGCATATATAAGAATAGGTACAGCCAAATGGAAAATCAACGACAAAGAAGGTTCCCTTGAGGCTTTTAACAAAGCTGCCGAACTCGGCGACAAAGCAAAATCGTATGCCGAGCTTAGTAAACTATGCCTGGCCGCAGCCCAAAGTGCTTATAAAACGAAAAAATACGACGACGTTATATCCAATGCCAAAGAGTGTCTTAAACTCGGAGAAAACAGCGGCGCCACATTCTTCCTCGGCTTAGGTTATATAGGTAAAAAAGAGTATCAGAAAGCATGTGTGGAATTGAAAAAAATTAAAGACGATCCTAAATTCAAGGATCAGGTATCTAAAGTTTTACCTCAATTACAATGCAAATAGAGCTTGAGCTGCTTGCTCCGGCTAAAAATAAAAGTATCGGCATTGCGGCAATAAACTGCGGTGCCGATGCTGTATATAT
>CAYVED010000016.1:0-43880 GCA_964449975.1 uncultured Muribaculaceae bacterium | reverse complement strand
TTTCAATAATCACTGTTGAATTTTTCGGTTAATTGATAATCTATTAGTTACAGCAGTTAGGGTATGTGTCACCTCCTCCCCCATGAGCCTTCTTCGCTCAAAAAAAGGCCGCCTTTTCAGGCGACCTCCGTAAATCATTCCGGGCAGGAATAAGCTGTTATACCTTACGTACAATTATCGCCACCCCCATTCCTCCTCCTATACAGAGCGATGCCAACCCGTACTCTTTGCCGGTATGCTTCAACTCGTGTACCAGCGAAACAAGTATCCTGTTTCCCGACGCCCCGATAGGGTGTCCCAAAGCTATCGCACCTCCGTTAATATTGCACCTTTCATCAATCCATTCCCTCGTCACGCCGTGTTCCCTGCACAATTCTTTTATAACTCCAAGAGACTGGGCGGCAAAAGCCTCGTTCAACTCTATAAGATCCATTTGATTCAACGTCATTCCGGCTTTCTTAAGAGCCTGACGTATCGCAGGAACAGGGCCTATCCCCATGATCTTAGGGTCTATACCGCCTATACCGCCGGAAATTATCTCAACCACAGGAGTAA
Organism: uncultured Muribaculaceae bacterium; assembly: GCA_964449975.1. Classification (GTDB taxonomy): domain Bacteria; phylum Bacteroidota; class Bacteroidia; order Bacteroidales; family UBA932; genus Egerieousia. The sequence continues at coordinate 43,325 of CAYVED010000016.1, read as the reverse complement.
GTCCCAGCCTTTTAACAGCCTCCTCTGAAGCCACGAGCACAAATGAAGCTCCGTCGTTTACTCCCGACGAATTACCGGCCGTCACAGTGCCATCCTTTTTAAAAGCAGGCTTAAGTCCCGCCATTTTTTCAGGCGTTGAAACTCTGTTAGGGAACTCATCCTTATCGAATATAACCGTCTCTTTTCTGGAAACTACCGGAACCGGCACTATCTCATCATCAAAAGCTCCGGAATCCACAGCCTTAATGGCTTTTTGCTGCGAAGCAAAAGCAAATTCATCCTGCTCCCGACGGGTTATTCCGTATTTCTCCGCTATATTCTCAGCAGTAATTCCCATGTGGTACTCATTAAAAGCATCGGTAAGCCCGTCGCATACCATGTGGTCTATGGCATTGAAATGTCCCATCTTATTTCCGCTCCTTAATCCTCCCGGCATTATGAATCCCGCATTAGACATAGACTCAGTCCCTCCGGCTATAACAACATCCGCATTCCCCGACACTATATCTGCATATGCATTGAGAACCGCTTTAAGACCGCTGCCGCAAACCATATTTATACTATATGCGGGAACCTCTTCCGGAAGCCCGCCCTTTATTGCGGATTGACGCGCAACGCCCTGTTTCTGTCCTGCCGAAAGTACATTTCCGGCTATAACTTCGTTAATCTCACCGGGATTAATACCTGTTTCATCCAATATCCCTTTAATTACGAAAGCGCCCAGCTCTCCGGGGGTGAAACTCGATAAACTTCCCATAAACTTGCCGATGGCAGTCCTCTTTGCGGCGACAATATAAACTTTCTTCATACGTTAAAAAATTTTTTAGTTTTAATCTGACTTTACTCTAATGTCATTACGGCTATACTGCCGGGGCCAAGCTCCTTTTCCAGCTTCTTTATAACCTCCTGCTGCGATGCCGATATTTTTGCAAAATAGGGAGATTTTATCATATTTTCCAAATCTTCTTTAAAATACCTGACATGAATCTTGCCTTCCCCCGTAACGTAAAACTGTTCAGCACTCAACGGCAAAGAGCCGGAAGAGGCACATTGACATAAAAGAAAAATCATCAGGAAAGAAAATATTATTTTCCCAAGGCTAAATTTAGATAAATACATAGCAGGTTATAATTAAAAGTCTAGAAAAACGCCGCAATTATTAAGCCATCCGGCTCCGCAATCTTACCAAAGCAAAGCAATAATCGTAAATACGGCAAATAATATAGAAGCTATGCCGTTTGAGGTAAAAAACGCGGCGTTAAGCCTTTTAATATTCCCCGGAGTAATTATACAGTGCTGATATATCAGAAGCACTGAGAATATAATCGCTCCCGATATATACCACCAGTTGGTAACGGCTCTTTCCGCAACGTGAAAATACGGAGCCGCAAATCCGCCGGTAATACCCGCATCCGCTCCGGTAAAAACCACAAAATAAAATAACGCAAGCAAAGGTATAACAGCCGCATGCAATATTCCCGACAATATCATAGCCTTTCTCCTGCCCATAAATGCCGGCGCGGAATGCAGTTTGTTATCTTTATCGAACTGCTCATCCGCCAGGGCATAAAGAATATCGAAAGAACCCGACCACAAAATAATTATCGCCGTCAGTATTGCCGGAGGCCAGGCAAATGCTCCGGTCACCGCTATATAAGCTCCCAGGGGAGCAATTCCCAAAGCCAGTCCCAACACAAAATGACACAAGGCGGAAAACCGTTTCATATAACTGTATCCCAGAAGGATAAGCAATGCCGCCGGAGATAATATCCCGCACAGCGGATTAATAGAAAAAGCTACCGAAACAAATAAGATGCAGTTTATAATTACAAACCATAATACGCCCGGAGCTGAAAGAATTCCTGCCGGTATCTCCCTTCCGGATGTTCTGGGATTCCTTGCGTCTATATTCCTGTCGCAATAGCGGTTAAATCCCATAGCGGCATTTCTGGCCGTAACCATGCACAACAGTACTTTCACCAGAAGCCAGCCCCAGTGGTACGGCTCCGCTTCCTTTACCCCCAGGACAAACCCTATCATAGCAAAAGGAAGGGCGAAAACAGTATGGGTGAATTTTACCAGAGACAGACAATGTCCCAGACGGTCTATTACCTCGGAAAAATATCTCATTACAATATAAGGCTCACATATAACGTAATTTGCGCTCTTGGTCTCCCTCTATCGCAGAACAGCGCCGAATTTCTCCTTAAATGTACTCAGAAGCTTATCCATTACCGCTTCTACCGTCCTGTCATTAAGGGTCTTTTCAATATCCTGCAATACAAAACTCAAAGCATACTGCTTTTTACCTTCGGGTATCTTCTCTCCCTTATATACATCGAACAACGTTACGCTCTTCAACAGTTTTCTCTCCGCGGCAAAAGCGGCTTTCCTTATATCGGCAAAAGAGACATTCTCATCCAGCAGAATAGCCAGATCTCGCTTCACCTCCGGATATTTAGGAAGTTCCCTGTATTGTACTTTATTCTTTCTAACCATTCGGAGCAACGCGCTCCACGAAATCTCAGCGGCAAAAACAGGCTGTTTTACACCGAACTGTTTCAGACGGGCAGGGGCTACGGTTCCCATTACTGCAATCTTTTTACCTCCCGGCACGGCATAAGTAAGACCTTCCGCAAAAAGATCGGCAGGAGCGGGAGAATATTCCAGATCTGCAAGTTCCACACCGAATTTTCTCAGGAAAAGCTCAAGATAACCCTTTAACGTAAAGAAATTCCCGCCGTAGGTTTTGTTCCTCCAGGACTGGTATCCATCTCCGGTAATGAACATCGAGAACATCGGTTCCTCTCCGTATGCTTTAAGAACTCCCCTATCTCCGGCAGCTTCATCAGGATTATCGTTCCCAGCCGCTTTATAATCCGGATTAAAGCTGTACACATTACCCAGCTCAAACAATTTAAGCTCGCCTGCCTGCCTGTTTATATTATAGGCGATCACTTCAAGTCCGCTCAGCAGCAAAGTCTGTCTCATACAGTTGAGATCGGAACTTAAAGGATTCATTATCATCACGCAATTCCGTTCAGGATATGTTTTGAGTTTGGAATAATACTCGCTTTTGGTAAGCGAATTATTCATAATCTCCATAAACCCGTTTGCAGCCAGAAATTCGGAAGCGATCATCCTCACTCTTTCCGGATCAGGCTTAGGCACGGTATTTACGGAAGCCTTTACATACGAAGGCAGCTCTATATTATTATACCCGTATATCCTTAGCACATCCTCGACAATATCGCACTCCCTGTAGACATCCACCCTGTAAGAAGGAACTTTTACCGTAGCGCCGCAACCATCCTCTTGCACAAATTCCATATCGAGATACTCCAGAATCTTCCTTATGGTTCCAGCCCCTATTTCCTTCCCGATAAGTCTCTGCATCCTTGCGTAATCGAGTTCCACCTCTTTTTTCACTACAGGCTCGCCTACAACGTCTTCTACCGGGCCTGTGATTTCACCTCCGGCAATATCCTTTATCAACAGTGCAGCCCTCTTCATCGCATATACGGTTATCGCAGGATCCGCCCCTCTTTCATACCGGAAAGAGGCATCCGTCTTAAGCATATGTCTTTTTGAAGTTTTCCTGACAAATACCGGATTGAAATACGCGCTCTCCAGGAACACGTTTTCCGTCTTTTCCGTAACCCCGCTTTCATCTCCCCCGAATACTCCTGCGATACACATCGGCTGTTCCGTATTGCATATCATAAGATCATGTCCCGACAACTTCCTCCCGATATTATCCAGCGTAGTAAAAGGCGTTCCCTCACGGCAAAAATCCACAACGACCCTTTCACCTTTTATTTTATCGGCGTCAAACGCATGCAAAGGCTGTCCCATCTCCATTAAAACGAAGTTGGTTATATCCACGATATTGTTTATAGGACGCAAACCTATCGAAAGCAATTTGGTTTTCAGCCAATCCGGAGATTCCTCTACTTTCACCCTGCGTATTGTAACGCCGCTGTACCTTGGGGCGGCATTGCCGGCTTTAACATCAACTTTAATTGGCCCGCCCCCGGAATAAGGCTTCCCGGCGCAATCTTTCATAAATCCGTCGAAAGCGGAAATATCGGGAAGGGTAAGATCCCCGCCGAGATTATTTAATTTAAGATATGCGCTGAGATCCCTGGCGACGCCGATAAAAGAAGCGGCATCGACCCTGTTAGGGGTAAGTCCTATCTCAAAAATAGTATCCGTTTTCAGATTAAGATATTCTCTGGCCGGCGTACCCGGAACCGCGGAAAGTCCGAGCACCATAATCCCGTCATGGCTGCAACCTATTCCCAATTCATCCTCCGCACATAACATCCCATAAGATTCGACACCCCTTATCTTCGATTTCTTTATTTTTAACTCGGTTCCGTCCCCGAATACAAGTCTCGTATTAATGGTGGCAAGCATAACTTTCTGTCCGGCGGCTACATTCGGAGCACCGCACACTATCTGCAGAAGTTCCCCCGTTCCCGCGTCTACCTTCGTAATATGCAAATGATCGGAACCGGGATGCGCCGTACACTCCTTAACCTCGGCAACAACAACACCTTCAAGTCCTCCGGGAATCTCTTCTACCTGTTCCGTATGCTCAACCTCAAGACCTATGGAGGTTAATATCTTCTCAATCTCAGCCGGAGTCAAATCAAATTTTACATACTCCTTAAGCCAGTTATACGAAATATTCATATTTCAAATCGCTTTATCCTATATTTATTTTTAATACTTATTTATCCGCCGGATCCCCGGAAACCTCTTATTTCCTGAACAACGAAGCCACAAACTCTTTCTTGTCAAAAACCTGCAAATCTTCTATCTTCTCTCCTACGCCTATGAATTTAACAGGTATCCTGAACTGGTCGGCGATTCCTATAACAACTCCGCCCTTTGCGGTTCCGTCCAGTTTGGTAACCGCAAGCGCGGTCACATCGGTAGCCTTTGTAAACTCCTTTGCCTGCTGATACGCGTTCTGTCCGGTAGAACCGTCCAGAACCAGCAATACCTCATGCGGGGCATCGGGAATAACCTTACGCATAACATTCCTTATTTTAGTAAGTTCATTCATAAGGTTTACCTTGTTATGAAGCCTTCCGGCCGTATCTATCAGTACCACATCCGCCTCCTGTGCGACAGCGGATTTAAGGGTATCGAAAGCGACCGACGCCGGATCTGCCCCCATACCCTGCTTTATAATGGGAACTCCCGCCCTCTCACTCCATATTACGAGTTGGTCTACGGCAGCAGCCCTGAATGTATCGGCAGCCCCGAGCAGAACCTTTTTACCGCTGCTCCTGAGACGCAAAGCCAGTTTCCCTATAGTTGTGGTCTTACCTACGCCGTTCACTCCCACTACCATTATTACATAAGGCTTCACGGAGAAATCGAAAGTACTATCCATACGGCTTTCATCCGTACCTTCTCCCTCTATATCTAAAAGCGCCTCTATCTCCTCCCTTAAAATAGAGTGCAACTCATCGGTATTCATGAATTTATCCCTGGCTACGCGATCTTGCAGTCTCTCGATAATCCTTACGGTAGTATCCACGCCTATATCGGAAGCTACAAGAGCCTCCTCTATGCCATCCAGGACATCGTCGTCTACTTTGGATTTTCCTGCTACAGCCCTCGATATTTTATCGAAAATACCGCTTTTGGTTTTCTGTAAACCCTGATCCAGGGATTCTTTTTCCTCTTTGGTCTTTTTACCGAACAGTCCGAAAAACGCCATAACTTATAAATGTATTGTTTAATCTGCAAATATAAATATAAATTCCGTAAAACAGATAAAAAACAAAGAGCGGCTTCCCCTCTCCGGAAGCCGCCCGCGCCCAATAAATATTAACCACTAACCTATTTATTGTTCTTATTGGATTTTACATATTTTTCAAGCCATCTCCATGTTTCCCAGGCCTGGTGCAATACCGATTCTTTCGCTGCATAACCGTGGCTCTCGTAAGGAAGCAGCACAAGCCTGGCTGTTCCTCCGTTTCCTTTAAGGGCGGTATAAAGCCTTTCGCTCTGCATCGTAAAAGTACCGCTGTTATTATCAGCCTGTCCGTGTATAAGCAGAATAGGCTTTTTCAGTTTATCCGCTTTCATGAACGGAGACATCTCCAGGTATATCTGAGGTGCCTCCCATAATGTACGCATTTCATTCTGGAATCCGAAAGGCGTAAGGGTTCTGTTATATGCCCCGCTTCGGGCTATCCCGGCAGCAAACAAGTCGCAGTTCGCAAGCAGGTTCGCCGTCATAAAAGCTCCGTAAGAATGTCCCCCTACTGCTATCCGGGCACGGTCTGCAATACCCATGCCTGCAAGTTTATCGACAGCAGCCCTGGCATTTTCTACAAGCTGCTCTACATAAGTATCGTTAGGCTCTTTACTGCCTTCTCCTATAATAGGGAACGAAGCATTATTCAAAACGGCATAACCGGCCGCAACGAAAAGTATCGGAGAAGCCCTGGTGTACCTCGTGAATTTGTTAGGAGCATCGCTTCTCTGTCCGGCATTATCTTTACTCTTGAACTCCGCTGGATACGCCCACATAAGTACCGGAAGCGGGCCGTTCTCTTTTTTATATCCGGCAGGGAGATAGAGTGTACCGCTGAGTTTTACTCCGTCTTTCCTGGTGTATTCCACAACCTCCTTGCTAACTCCTCTCATTTCCGGATACGGGTCTTTAAACTCAGTAATGCGCACGCAACTCTTTTTGCCGGTATTTCTAAGATAATAATTAGGCGCTTCATTATTGGATTCCCGCTGAGTTATGAATATTCCTTTGGCAATGTTCAGGAACTCCACCGGTTTTTCATAATAAGGATCGGCACACTCCCATGATTTGACGCTCTTACCATCTCTAAGATAATAGCGGCTTATAAACGGATACGCCCCTTTCGGAGAACAGCCGTTGGCATCGAGCCAGATGCTCTTGTATTTATCCGATGTTAATGCTACCTGACGTCCCATTGCATTGCGGCCGGTTATAATACGTCCCATATCGGAATAAATATCCTCGCGGCTCTGATGGTATATCTCTTTAAGTTCCTTTTTCCCTGCAGGAGAGATATGAGCGCACCTTTTCATTCTTGTACCATAATCATACATAAGTACGAATGCATTATTATCGTCTCCCCACACAATACCGTTAAAACGGTATTTGCTTTTGAAAAGCTCATGAGCATCCCATTCCAGAACATTCATAACCATTATCTTATCGCGGTAATCCACTTTAAGTCTTCCGTTCCCTCCGTCCAGAGGCTCTATCCAGTAGAGGGTAGAAGGCTTGTCCGCCCTCCATCCGAACTCGCGCGGGTGAGGGATGGTAGAATTCTTGTTTATATAATCGGTCTCTACCAGTCCGGTTGAGAAAATCTCTTTTGTAAAAGAGCCGTCTGACGAGAGTATCCTGGTGACGGCAGGAAAATATCTATAAGGCACTACATAAGAATAAGGGGCGGCAACATTGCGTGCGAGAATATATTTTCCATCAGGAGAGTAGCTTATTTCAGTATATATTGCAGGTTGGGCCAGCCATTTTATAGTGCCGGTTTCAACATCTACAGCTCCCAGGGCCGATTTTGCATAATACTCGAACTGCATTTCTGTGAACTTATCGGACAGAAGATCCTGATAAGTTCTGGTAGGGGTGCTAGGCCCTTCGCTGGCCTGTATTACAGGAGCGGTATGTACCGTACCCGCTTCAGGCGCAGCTCCCCTGCCGTCAGGAATGAAAGTTGCAAGAATGCTTTTTCCGTCGGGAGCCCAGCGATACATCCTGGAACCGAAAAACAGATTGAGTTTCCGGCTATCAAGTTCTTTTGCGGTAAGCGTAACCGCATCCGCAATCCATATCCGTACTCCGTCTGAAGACTCTACCAGAGCCGAGAGTTTTTTTCCGTCGGGAGACCAGGAAACTTCCAGTATGCTCACATTCTCCGGAAATCCTTTTATCTCTCCCTGCGGAACAGAACTTCCCGGAAGCGCCTTTATTTCAATTCCTTTGATTTTGGTTTTCATTTTGGGAGCATTCGTGGCGGCAAGAACTCTCGTTCCCGCGAGCCTTAACTCTTCCTGCGCCTGTTCCCCTATAGTAGGAATATCCGTATAACGTAGTACGGCAAACCTTTCCCCGGAAGGACTCATTCTGAACATAGGAGTCGCCGGAGCCAGTATAAGGTTCTCTATGGCTTTCGGAGGATGCTGATATTCAATATTGGTCTCCTGAGCCGTTAAGTCTCCGCAAAAAAGAATATTTGCGGAGATTAGAAATGCTATCGCACTTTTTCGTATGTTTTTATTTATTTGCAAAAGTTTCATTAAAGTTTAAATTTTTTATCTGTCGAAATTTCATAAAGAGTTAGGTAAAGTAGCTTGGCCGCGTCTTCCATGATCTCCGGGGTCATGGTATCTATGGTATCTTCAGGCACATGATAGAATGTTTTTCCCAGTTTATCCCTTACACCTACCGAGAATGCCGGAACTCCGTTATAATTAAATATTTCTCCGTCGGTGTACATCCTCCCCCGAGCTTTCTCATAAACGGAAGTATAAAGTATACGCCCCAGTTTGGCGTCATTTATTTCAACAAATTTCGCTTTAAGGGCCGGAAAACTTTCTACTCCGCTCACCCGTAACGAGATACCATTCCCCACCATATCCAGATTGAACATGCAGAAAGTCTTATCTACCGGAAAAAGCGGATTTTTTATATAGAACTTCGAGCCGGTCATGCCGGGTTCTTCCGCACCGAAAAGAATAAATACAACCGGCCTGACCGGTTTTACCCCGCTCCGGGCAAAAGCCTTCGCCACCGACATTACTATTGCGGAACCGGAAGCATTATCCAGCGCGCCTGGGAAAAGCACTCCGGGAGAACCTAAATGATCCAGATGCGCGCCCACTATTATAGGCGAATCCTTTAACGCGGGATCATTTCCCGGAATATACCCTATTACATTCTGGGTCAGGCTTAAAGGCGCATGAAAACTACTGAACTCCATTTCAAGCTCGTTTTCTCCTATTAAAAACGATTTTGGAGAGCCGCTGGCCAGAATCTCTCTTCTCAGCATCCCGGCAGTCTTGCCGGTTTTGCGGAGCAGGGCATTCGCCACATGATCCGTTATGTGCGCATAGATAAATCCTTTATGATATTTAATACCCGGATGCGAAGAACGTCCCAAAAGCAATACTCCGGAAGCTCCGTGAGCTGCCGCATTCTCCATTTTAAGGAGAGTGGAAGCATAAAGTTCATTGAACCGGGAATAGAGTTTATTATCTTTTGCATACGGAATTCCCGGCTCGATAAGTACTACTTTGCCTTTTACATCAATCCCGGCATAATCGTCGTATTTAAAATCCGGCGCCGTAATTCCGTATCCGGCGTACACTACCTCCCCTTTATAATATCCGGAAGCGGTATGTGTTCCAGGAAAATACTCTTTTCCTATTGAGAAAGTCTCCGGAAGGCCGTCTTCTATCACCTTCAGGGCGCCCGGCCCGTCCACTCTGGTATATTGTACCGGAAAATTCTGGAAATAATATCCGTTATCACCGCCAGGTTCAAGCCCCCAGGCGGAAAAATGCAGTGCGGCCCAATGCGCGCACATGGTGTATTCCGGCGAACCGCAAAGTCTTCCTTTATATTTAGGAGAACTCATTTCATCCACAAAATCATAAATTTCGTTGCTGGAAATTCCGTGGAACGCCATTTCTCTATCCGTATAGTTTCCCCTTGAAACTTTTTGCTGCGGATAGATATTGCCTGCCGCCATAATCATTACGACGGCAGACAGTACATATCTGAGTTTCATAGTTTAGTATCCTGGGTTTTGCTGTTTGTCTCTATCTTCAACAGGCAACAGGTCGAGTTCGGCTTCGCTGATAGGATAGATTGTTTTATAAAAATCATATTTTATAGTTCCGTCCGATAAATCGTCGGTATGTTTCTTCTCGTCTTTTTCCTCAGCGGAAGTATAACGTACTATATCTTTCTGATTACGCCACATATCCCAGACACGGTGTCCTTCGCCGTAAAGCTCCAGCGCACGCTCGAACAGAATATCGTCGATAGTTACGGCTGTTTCGTATTTACGAGGCTGGGAAGTGGTTCTTTTCTCCCTTAAATCACTAAGATATTTTCCGGCAGAGACAGCATCTCCATCTTTAAGCGCCGCTTCCGCTGCTACAAGATATATCTCGCTTAAACGGATGACTTTAGGGTTATTAACTTTAATATTATCGTCCCTGCCGGGATATTTCCCTGATATATAATAACATTTATCCTTGGCGGAATACTGCCATAATGAGAATCTTACATCTTCCGGATTAGCATCCTTGATCTTAACAAAATCGAGGGTAGGAACCGCCGTTTTATATCCTTTCTCCGAACAGATCCAGCCCAGCGAATTATATCCGCTGTTATCCGTAAGAGAAACGGCAAGCTCAAACAGAGCCTCTTCACCGTATTCACGTTCCCATGAATCCTTATATTTATTGATAGGATATAAAGAAGCACCACTGTTATCTATAACATCCTTTGCTGCGGCGAACGCCTCTTTATTCATATCCATATATAGGTATACTCTGGCAAGTAATGCTTTGGCTCCCCAGTAATTGATATAGCCGTTCCGTTTGTTTTTAGGTAAAGCCGGAATAGCCTCTTCGAATTCTTTTTTAATAAAATCGTAGACATCTGACACTTTATCCCTGTAGAACGGAGCGCGCAGATCCCTTATCGGCTCTTTTGCGATCACGATACCGAGAGCGTCCTGTTTTATCGCACCTTTACCAAGATTGGAGTAAAGCGGACCGTACATTCTTACAAGGTCGAAATGGTGAAGTGCGCGTATAACACGCAATTCGGACATTAACGCTTTCTTTTCATCTGAATCTTGAAGGTCAGACGCCTGCTCTAAAATTATATTTATATTATGAAGCCCCTTGTTTACAGTCCTGAGAAAAGATGTTTCGTTGCCGACATTAACCTTATCAAATCCGTACGCATAGAAGAATCTCAGATGCCGGCTTCCCTGTGTAGGCTCCATAAGCAGTTCTCCCATAAGATCTGCGATAAACGGGTAGTATCCCTGATAGTAATTACTTGCAGTTAAAGTTTCATACGCCCCGAAAGTAGCTATTTTAAGATCTTCAACGCTTTTTATCAGATTATCTGCTCCAGCACTCGTAGAGGGAGTAATATTTAAGAAATTATTTCCGCAGGATGTAAGCAGGAAAGTACATAATATTATATAAAATATCCGTTTCATTATCTTTTTATTTAAAATTGAATATTAATACCTAGTCTGAATGATTTTATGGCGGGATACCGCGATCCCGCATTTGTATTACCCGTATAACTTACTTCCGGATTTATATCTTTGTATTTATAGAAAGTAAGAAGATCGGTTCCGTTAAAATAGATCTTGGCATTCTGAATGCTCAGCTTTTTAACAAAACTTTTAGGCAGATTATAGGCCAGGGTAAGGTTTTTAAGTCTTAAATGATCCGTAGAAAGAATATGTCTGCTCGAAATCGTATTAGGCTGGTAAGGATTGTTATGTATTACCATAGGCTGGGAAGCGTTATCTCCCGGCTGGCGCCAATAATCCTTTGTTGCCTTATATGTAGGATTGTATCTGCCGATATAAAGCCCGTCAGCCGTTTGCCTGTCCAAAGTATGATACATATGTCCGCCTAAGGTAAACGTTAAAAGGAAAGAGAGATCGAATCCGTAAAAAGAGAATCTGTTTGTAAGACCTCCGTAGAAATTAGGATATGCTTTATCCAGAACAACCTGGTTGGCTTCCGATACGTTGCTCGTAACGGAACCGTCCTTAATAGGGGTTTTTCCGTCGGTATCATATTTATTTACATACCATAAAGGCTCTCCGGTCTGAGGGTTGACCCCCGCCCACTCCCGGGCATAGAAAGAGTAAAGATGTTCGTTTTGTCTGAATATACGCGGAGAACTGAATACGTCGTCCGGTAGCTCTTTAACTATGGCTCTCATCCATGAAATGTTAAAATCGGTACTCCATGTGAAATTCTTTTTAGTGATATTGCGGCTGCTTAAAGTAAGTTCTACACCGTTATTGGCCAGTTTACCCTCGTTTACAAGTATGGTTGAGAACCCTGTATTATCGGATACCGAAGCCTTATTGAGCAGGTTATCGGTAATTTTATTATAATATTCGAGAGTACCGCTCAGTCTGGAGTTAAGTATAGAGAAATCTATTCCTATATTCCATGTGTAAGAGTGTTCCCAGGTAAGCATAGGATTACCTAACTTATATAAGAAAAATACCGGCTTGTCGTTATACTTACTTGATAAAGAGAATAATGCCTGTGACTCGTAATAATCTCCAGGAAGATTCCCGGTAGTACCGTATGAAGTTTTAAGACGCAGATTATTTATCCAGTTTATATCTTTTATAAAACTTTCGCGTGTCATATCCCATGCAGCGGATAAGGCGTAGAAATTACCCCACCTTACATTCTCGGCCAGTCTGGAAGAACCATCCCGCCTGTAGCTTGCAGAGAAATAATATTTATCATCATAGTTGTAATCTCCTTTTACGAAATAGGAAACAAGCCTGTCGTCTGAATATTCCCCTGCTACACCGGTCGCTTTAGCGGCATTGGAAAGATCCATAAAATTATCCGAAATAAATCCCGAACCTTCGGCAAGAACAACCTTACGATAATATTTTTTCGCTTCATAACCTAAAAGAGCGTTCACCTTATGTTTTCCGAATCCTTTATTAAAAGTAAGCGTATTGGAAGTAGTAAGATCCATTAATTTTGAGAAATATTCGTCAAGGGTACCTTTTTCATTTCTGCCGTCATGACTATCTATACCATTTATCGCCGACTCAAGCAGATTCATATAATCCAGCCCGTTTACAGTTCTGAAAGACAGCCATTTGGTAAAATCGACAGTTATTGTCAGATTGGTAATACTCCTGAGGTTATTGGATTTCTTAACCTGTTCTTTAACATTCTTTACATAGTTAGGTATTTTTGTAGAGAATCCGGGATACCTGTAATATTCCCCGTCATCAAAATAAACCGGAGCCGTAGGATTAAGATTTTTTACCCCCCATATAGGATTGGAATAATATCCTCCCGACGATGTTCCGGATTGATCTGTATATGAAATAGATTGATTAAGCGAGAATTTAAGGTAATCCGTAGCTTTGTTCTCCACATTCAGCTTCCCGGTAAAACGTTCGAAATTACTTGAAGGGACAAGTCCTACCTGGTTGAAATATCCTAAAGACGAGAAAAATCTTAACTTTTCATTACCTCCTCTGGCAGAAATATTTACTTTATCTTCATGTCCGCCTTTAAATAACTCCTCCGCCCAATCCGTATTGCGGGCATGAGAAAGATATTTGCTCATATCCGCAGTTGCATAATTGAATTTTCCGTCCAGTTTATCATCCGGATGGATTATTTTGGCTTTTGAATTCAGATTTTTATAAGCATAGTTCAATGCCTCCTCCTGAAGGGCAGTATTCCCGGAGTCATAATTCGTCTGGCCCGGAAGTGCTTTTCTGTCATAAAGGTATCTGTTTTTCAATCCTTCAAGCGAATATTCGGTATATTCCCTCCCGTTCAGATAAAGGCCGAACAATTCATGAGGCATGGCCGTACTGGTAAACCCATGCTCGTAATCTACATTGAATACGGTTTTTCCGGCTTTTCCCTGTTTTGTCGTAATGATTATAACGCCGTTTGCGGCACGGGAACCGTACAGAGATGTTGCAGCAGCATCTTTAAGTACGGTCATAGACTCTATATCATTAGGATTCAAAGCCGTCATTACGTTGGAAGACATAACCTGCGATGCATCTCCCGATACCATAGGAACGCCGTCTATAACATATAGAGGCTCTATATTGCCGTTAATGGAACCGATACCCCTTATCTGTACGGTAGCCTTAGCTCCCGGCTGTCCATCGGTTTGAGTAATACGTACGCCGGCTACATAGCCCTGGAGCGCTTTTTCAGCGGAGAGAGGAGCTGCCTCTTTCATTATCTGATCCCCTTTAACTACCTGTGCGGAACCGGTATAAGCCTCTTTCTTCACAGTGCCGTATGCAACTACCATAACCTCCTCTAACAAATTCGCTTCATCTTCCATAATCACATCCAGCCGGCTTTTAGTACCTACGGTTACGTCTTTTTCTTTCATACCCATATATGAAAACGTAAGCTGGGTCTGCGGATCATTTTGCATTTCAATGGAAAATTTTCCATCTACATCGGAATAAACTCCCTGATCGGTTCCTTTTATAAAAACAGATACTCCGGGAAGCGGCTCTTTGTTAATATCCGTTACCGAACCGGTAACCGTAATATTTTTAGTTTGCGCCGCACTTTTAGCCGGAGTACTCTTTTTAGTGATAACCACCACATCATTCGAAACTTCATATCTGAGACCGGTATGCTTCAGGAGGTCGTCAAGAACATCCCTGAGCGGTTTTCCCTTCACATTAATGCTCATCTTTTTGTAAGGAGCGATCTCTTCATTGCTGTAAACGAATTCGATTTTGGTCTGCTCTTTGATCTTCCATAAAATCTGCTCGATAGAGACATTATCCATCTTCAGAGTGACCTTCTGGGTGTCAATACTGATAAATGATTGCAGAGAAAATGCAATCAGGGCGATTAAAAAAATTTTTATTGAATGCCCATTCCATTTTTTTTTCATAAGTTTGTATAGTTTTTTAACATTAGTTCTCCGGCGGAGGTAATGCTGCAACATTACCCCGCCTTTTTCATATTTAGTGTTTTGAAATAATCACATTGTAAATCACGTTATTTATCAACTGAGATCCTATATGTTCCGTCCTTACGTACAACAGATATTTTATTCAGCTTGTCCAACATTTCCATTATATTTTCCGCACTCTTATCTTTCTCTACATTGGCCGATACCCTTAACCCCTTTACCGTATCGTCCGCAAATTCATATTTTATCCTGTACCAGCGCGAAAGATCTTTCATAATTTCATCCAGACGGCGGTTCCTGAAAGCAAACATTTCATCCGTCCATGCTATATAAAGATACGGATCTACTTCCCTTATAACCTGTCTTCCCGATACGACATTCATCGAATATTGTTCGCACGGCATGAGATCAACCTCCGTACCGGGCCTGTTCTTAGGAATGACTTTTACGGCTCCGTTTACAAGCGTGGCGAAAATTTCATCGTCTCCCTTATATGCTTTTATATCGAAACTGGTTCCTGTAACCCTTACATCCATATTCTCGGTTTCCACGATAAAAGGCCATTCCCCGCTCTGTTTTACCTTGAAATATGCTTCTCCCTCCAGACGCACGCAACGCCTCGATGTTCCGAATTCAGAAGGGAAAGAGAGAGATGTTTCCGAGTTGAGCCAGACTTCGGTTCCGTCGGGAAGCACCACTTTATAATCTTTACCTGCCGGAACGCTTACGGCATTCATCTGGGCATCCGCATTTTTTTCCGACGAATACTGTGTAGAGTTCGTATCACAGATCAATGCCCCTTTTACCGCACTGGCAAACAAATTCCCGCCTTTTATACTCACGGAATCGTTTTCATCTATAATCACTCTCTCACGCCCCATTACAACTACTATACTGGCAGAATCCTGAACCGGGACGAACTCCATTGCCGTAGCCGGGAATTTTACAGGGTCTTCTCCGCCTCTTCCCAATAAAATGAAAATACCTACAACAACAGAAGCTGCAACAGCCGCAACCGAACCCAACAAGTTATACAGATTTTTCCTCCGGCGCAGATTTACGCGCCCTATGACATTTGCGTATGCTTTTTCGATATTTACATCGGAGCACACTTTCCCGGCCTTACAGAAAGCGCCGAGTTTATTATATATATCCAGATTTTGGGAATCGGCATTGAACCACTTTTCCAGCGCTTCTTCCTCACATACGTCCAACTGTTCCCCGCGCAGTTTCGCCGATATTATTTCCCAAATTTTATTATCCATTTACAGTCTCTTTAAGTATTATTATACTAAAGACACCAAAAGCAAAAAAAAGTATTACAAAATATAAAAGAATTTTCACGCAGAAACTTAAAAGCGCGTCCCATCTGTACCTTTACCGTATTGACGGATATATTCATAATATCGGCGACTTCCTTATATTTCAGATTTTTCAAGCAACACAAAACGAATATTTTTTTTCTGGCGGGCGGAAGTTTACGTATGGCTCCGTATATTTTTGAAAAATCCACCTCGTTTTCCTCTCCGAAAAGTTCTGCGCTTTTATCCTCCATTTCATGCTGGCGCGTTATCTCCTCCTCTTTCCCTAATCTGCGGCGCCGGTCCCTCAGAGCATTAAGCGAAGCATTTTTTACCGAAAAATAAAGATATGATTCAAGAGAAGTTATACCCCCTCCATGAAATTTTTTCTTCTGCCAGAACCCGACAAAAAACTCCTGGACAATGTCCTCGGCCAGATGCAGATTGGATACTATCGAGCAGGAATATGTAACAAGATCCCTGTAATAAGTATAAAACAATAATTGAAAAGCCTCTTCCCGGCCCTGACTCAACTCCGCCAGAATTTTATCGGATTCAATCATAGTTTTATATCAAGTTAGTAGTTAGATTTTACAAAGGTATAAAAAAATATCTACCGCTGTTCATTCATGAACACCTCTCGATTTAATAAAATGTCCCGATATAAAGAAAGGGATGGTGACTTTCGAATAAGCGATTCCGATGCCGCGGCTTATCAGCAAATACACTCAGTACTCCACTCATGTACACATATCTTATCCGGTTTTTCATCGCAATTATCAAAATAAGCTATTTCATCCGGATTCAATACATATAAATCGTCTCTGCATATAACAGTACATCCGGCTCTTCCGATTAACCGAGACATCTGTTTTCGATTTAATACTGTTGCCTTTGCCAATGTTTCGGCTGATAATTTTTTTAAAGTAATCATAACTGAAAAAGGTTAAAATATCTCAACTACATAAGTAAAACAACAAAACGGTATTCCGTACAGGGAACACCGCTTATAATATACTTTACGCAAATTATTTTTTTGCGAAGAATTCTTTTACGCCCTCAACGTGAACGATTTCCTCATTGAACATGTATGCGCCGGTCCTATCCGATTTTACCATACGGATACATTTAACTCTGTTTCTCAACTGTGATTTGTCACCACTGAAAGATGCTACCGCTTTTTTTGCCATTTCTTAAAATCTTTTAACGTTATTTAATCTCACGGTGCAAAGTAACTTTCCTTAAAAAAGGATTATACTTTTTGCGCTCCAATCTTTGAGTCGTATTCTTTTTATTTTTAGTGGTAATATACCTAGACATTCCCGGTACACCACTCTCTCTTTGTTCGGTACACTCCAGTATAACCTGAACCCTATTACCTTTCTTTGCCATATCTATTTATATTATACCAAATTAATTAATCCTTTCTTCTGAGCGGCCTTAAGTGTTGCAGCAAGACCGTTCTTATGAATAGTTTTCATACCTGCCGCTGAAACCTTCAGGGTAATGAACCTCTGCTCCTCTTCGGACCAGAACCTTTTTCTCTTCAGGTTAGGGGCAAATTCACGTTTTGTACGACGCTTAGAGTGGGAAACATTGTTTCCTATCATCCTCTTTTTACCTGTAATTTGACAAACTCTTGCCATTTTATATATGCGTTTTTATTATTATTCATTTTTTGAGGATGCAAATATCCTCTTTTTTTTTCAATTATACAAATTTTTTAGACAAACTTGAATATCCTCTTCCACCGTATGTTAGACGGGAACGACTTATATTTGTCGGTTGAGAACCAGACCATAGAAGGAGTTCCTACTATGTGATCTTCCGGAACGAAACCCCAGTAACGGGAATCGAGGGAATTATGCCTGTTATCCCCCATCATGAAGTAATAGTCCTGTTTGAAAGTATAACCGTCCGTTCTCTCTCCATTTATATATATCCGCCCGTCTTTAACTTCCAGGGAATTTTTCTCGTAAGATGTAATTATCCTGGAATAAAGCGGAAGATTAACCGTATCCAATGCTACAGTCGCACCCTTTTCCGGTATCCATATAGGTCCGTAATTATCCCTTGTCCATTTGAAATCTTCCGTGAACGGAAAAAGCATCAACGGGGAGTCGGGGAAATCCGGCGGGTAAACGTCTATATTCTGTCTTATCTCCACAATATTTCCCAAACCCTTTACTTTATCCAGTTCCGCCGCAGTTAAAGGCAGTCTGGAATATCCCGGCAGGGAAGAATCGAAATATACTTCACTTTGATTCATGCCCATATCGGAGAGGATCTTGGAATTTATTGCCGATCCGTTTGTGTAAACGGTATATGTGTTTTGGATTCCCTCAAACTCTTTCTGCGGGATTCCGTTTACGAAAACCTTACCGTTGATTACGCTCAAAGTATCTCCTGCTACGGCAACGCACCTTTTGACATAATTGTCTTTTTTATCATTAGGCCTCACTATTACGGGACCGTACATCTTTTGTACATACTCCCGGCCGTTAAGCCTTATGTGCGTATAATAATCGTCCTGCGGAGCAGCTTTGAGGACTGTGTCGCCGTTTGGGAAAGCAAATACTACAATATCGTCCCTTTTCAGTTGCGAATAGCCTTTCAGCCTCCTGTAATCGTTCCTGATTATCTGGGAGTAAGACTCTCCGCCGGTCAAAGGCATAACATTATGTACTAAAGGAAAAGAGATAGGAGTCTCCGGAATTTTTGGGCCGTACTTTATCTTGCTTACGAAAAGATAATCCCCCACCATTAACGTCTTCTCCATAGAAGAAGTGGGAATCGTATAAGCTTCAATAAAGAACATCCTTATGAACGTGGCGGCCACAAGCGCGAATATCAGTGCATCCAGCCACTCGAACAGAGAGTTGGTCTTTCCTTTTTTACCGGTTTTTCTCCAGAAGGCCCATTTTACCTTTTTGGATATATATATGTCGAAAATCACAGCCAGCCCCAAAAGCCACCAGTAATTGCCCAGCCATATCACCCAAAGGAGATATAAACCGCCCCATAAGGAAAATTTAAACCATTTATTTCTCAGAACCCCAGTATTCACTTTAATATCCGGCTTTTACTTATTTTACTGAATTTATAATAGCCTCAAACGCCTGAGGATTATTCATAGCTAAATCAGCCAGTACTTTACGGTTAAGGCCTACGTTGCTTTTAGCTAGTTTGCCGATAAACTGAGAGTAGTTCATACCGTGAATACGTGCGGCAGCATTAATCCTCTGAATCCACAATGCACGGAAATTTCTCTTTTTGGTTTTACGGTCTCTGTAAGCGTAAGTTAAACCCTTCTCATAAGTGTTTTTGGCAACAGTCCAGACATTAGCCCTCGCAAGGAAATTACCTCTGGTCTGTTTAAGAATCTTTTTACGGCGCGCTCTCGACGCTACCGAATTTACCGATCTTGGCATATTGCAATAATGTTTTATGAATGTCAGCGTTCTTCTCCAATTAAGAAACTTTATCTGCTGTCCATCCGGTTAATAAATAATTTAAGCTAAAATAAGAGCTTTTACTCTCTTCTCGTCTGCGGGAGCAACTACAGCCGAATAAGTAAGATTTCTTTTTTGCTTGGTTGTTTTTTTAGTCAAAATATGACTTTTGAAAGCGTGCTTTCTTTTCACTTTACCCGATCCGGTAAGCTTAAAACGCTTTTTGGCACCGGAGTTGGTCTTCATTTTAGGCATTGCTTAAATATTTTATGGTTAGTAAAAAATTATTTCTTTTTAATAGATGCAAGCATCATTATCATTCTTTTACCCTCAAGTTTAGGCATCTGTTCCGCTTTTCCGTAATCTTCAAGCTCAACGGCAAATCTCAGAAGCAGTTTCTCTCCCTGTTCCGAAAACAATATAGACCTTCCTTTAAAGAATACGTAAGCCTTAACTTTGGCTCCCTCTTCAAGAAAGCTCTTCGCATGTTTGAGCTTGAACTGAAAATCATGCTCATCGGTATTAGGCCCAAATCTTATCTCTTTAATAACAACCTTGCTCGCATTGGCTTTCATCTCTTTAGCCTTTTTCTTCTGCTGGTATAAGAATTTCTGGTAATCTATGATCTTACACACAGGCGGATCGGCATTCGGAGAAATTTCAACCAAATCAAGTTCAAGTTCAGCAGCCATTTTAAGCGCCTCGTTTAAAGGATATATTCCCTGTGCAGGAACATTGTCCCCAACAATTCTTACCTGCGCAGCTCTTATCTCCTCGTTTATTTTCGGGCCATCGTCTTTTTTCTGTTGCCCGTAGAGAGATCTCTTAATATTTCCTTTCCCGTTATTAGGTCTTGAAGAATTATTAGTATTCTTTATAAATCCCCCCGGGCGTGGTTTAAAAGGTGTTGCGATAAATTTGTCCTCCTAAATTACTGTTATTATTCAATTTATTTTAATTATGCTCCAACTGGGCCTTAATTTCATTTTTAATAAACGCAGCAAAGTCGTCTATGCTCATAACTCCCATATCCTCACCGCCCTGCTTACGTACGGAGACGGAGTTTAAAGAAACCTCTTTCTCGCCTACAATAAGCTGGAAAGGCATTCTCTTTAACTCATTTTCCCTTATTTTCTTTCCAATCGTCTCATTTCTGTCATCGATTGAGGCGCGAATATCGCAATTATTCAGCAAATTGCAAACTTTTTTTGCAAATTCGTTATATTTTTCGCTTACCGGAAGCACCGTTACCTGATCTGGTGCGAGCCATAAAGGGAATTTACCGCCCGTATGCTCCAGAAGAACGGCAACAAATCTCTCCATCGATCCGAAAGGAGCCCTGTGTATCATTATAGGACGGTATTTTTTATCATCCGCACCTGTATATTCCAGTTCGAACCGTTCGGGAAGATTGTAATCCACCTGGATAGTTCCCAACTGCCATTTCCTGCCTATGGCGTCTTTAACCATAAAGTCCAGTTTAGGGCCGTAGAATGCAGCCTCCCCGTATTCCACTATAGTTTTAAGACCTTTCTCGGCAGCCGCCTCTATAATAGCGCTCTCCGCCTTCTCCCAGTTTTCGTCGCTGCCTATATATTTTTCTTTATTGCCGGGATCTCTTAAAGATACCTGAGCGGTATAATTATCAAAACTCAATGTTTTAAATATATACAATACAATATCTATAACTTTGCAGAACTCGTCCTTTAACTGATCCGGGCGTACGAACAGATGCGCATCGTCCTGGGTAAATCCCCTCACCCTTGTAAGTCCGTGCAGTTCACCGCTCTGTTCATACCTGTAAACCGTACCGAACTCTGCAAAACGTATAGGAAGGTCTTTGTATGAACGCGGTTTCGTTTTATATATTTCGCAGTGGTGGGGACAATTCATCGGTTTAAGCAGAAACTCCTCTCCTTCCTGCGGAGTATGTATAGGCTGAAAAGAGTCTGCTCCGTATTTGGCGTAGTGTCCCGACGTAACATAAAGCTCTTTTTGTCCTATATGCGGAGTTATCACCGGAAGATACCCGTGCGCTTTCTGTACGGTTTTGAGGAAGTTCTCAAGTTTCTCCCTCAATGCCGCCCCCCTAGGAAGCCATAAAGGCAGTCCCTGGCCTACCCTCTGAGAAAAGGCGAACAGTTCCAGCTCTTTGCCCAGCTTCCTGTGATCCCGTTTCTTTGCCTCTTCCAGCATTACCAGATATTCGTCGAGAAGAGATTTTTTAGGAAAAGTAACGCCGTAAATACGGGTAAGCATTTTATTCTTTTCATTTCCTCTCCAGTATGCCCCGGCAATAGAAGTGAGCTTCACCGCCTTGATAACGGAAGTATCCGCAAGATGAGGCCCGCGGCACAGATCCGTAAAACTGCCGTTGGTATAGAAAGTAATCGTCCCGTCTTCCAGATCTTTTATAAGATCACATTTATATTGGTCTCCCTTAGCAGTATATGTCGCCATAGCGTCTGTTTTTGAGACGTCTTTCCTTACAAAAGCCTCTTTCTGCCTTGCAAGTTCCAGCATCTTCTCCTCTACTTTTTTAAGATCGGCATCCGAAATAGTATGGTCTCCCAGATCTACATCATAATAAAAACCTGTCTCGATAGCCGGACCTATACCGAATTTAATACCTGGATAAAGGTTTTCCAAAGCCTCGGCCATAAGGTGCGAAGAAGAGTGCCAGAATGTCTGCCTGGCCTCCTGGTCTTCCCATTTATGTAATTTAATCGAAGCATCGCACTCTATCGGCAGCAACAAATCGCAGACCTTACCGTTCACCGATACGGCCAATACCTCTGCCGCCAGCCTGGGGCTTATGCTCCGTGCAATATCTAAACCTGTTACGCCTTTATCATACCGGCGTACACTTGAATCAGGAAATGTAATATTAATCATGTTCATCTATTTTACTGCGTACATACAACATACGCATAATTTAAGCGTACAAAGATAATATAAAAAAGCTATGGTGAGCAAAACAATGCACAAGAATTACTGTTCCTCTTTTAATAATTTATCTACCTCCTCTCTTATACTCTCCGACCCGGGCCGGGGAGCGTTATAATCAATGAGTATTCCCTTATTTTATTATATAGTAAATAACGCGGAATATGAAGCGCTATCTTCTGGGCAGCAATATCGCTACGACACCCAACAATGGCAGATATGCCGATATATTGAACACGGACTCAATACCGTGGGATTCGGCATATCCTCCCCAGAATGCTGCGGCTATACCGGCAATCCCGAAAGAAAATCCGAAAAAAAGGCCCGATACCATACCTATCCTGTTAGGAAAAAGCTCCTGTGCATATAATACAATGGCGGGAAACGCCGAAGAAAGCATAAATCCTACTCCGAAACTGAAAACTATAGTCCACTCCAGCGAAGCATACGGCATAGCCAGACTGAAAGGGGCCGCTCCCAGAATAGAAGCCCATATTACATATTTACGTCCTATTTTATCCCCGACAGGCCCGCCCAGCAACGTACCCAGGGCCGTTGCGAAAGTAAATATGAAAAGAGCATACTGGGAGTTCTGAATACTTACACCGAATTTCTCTATCAGGTAGAACGTATAATAACTGCTCATTCCCGCCATATATACGTATTTGGAAAAAATAAGCACCAGTAATACGGCAACTACAAAATAGGTTTTCCTGTCGGAATAAGGACGGGAAATCCATTCCGGATCGCCTTTCTTGACAACTTTACGCCCGGAATGTACGTCACTACTTCCGTGTTTACCCTTGGAGTATCCGTTCTGCACCGCATTGTCCGGCATACCGTTTTTTATCTCAGCCCGCAAAAGCAGTTTTTTATACCACATCCCGATAAATATACTCGCGGCAATACCTATAAAAGCCGTAAAAGCAACCAGGGCCGTATTATGCCTGCCGTACGGAGCTATGACGAGAGCCGCAAGCAAAGGCCCCAGGGAACCGCCGAAATTTCCGCCTACCTGGAACACCGACTGCGCCAGCCCCCTTTTCCCGCCGGAAGCAAGCGAGGTAAGGCGGGATGCCTCCGGATGCACTATCGAAGACCCTGTTCCTACAAGTATTACCGATATTATTATAAGCCACAGGCTATCGGCATAAGCCAGAAAGACCATTCCGGTAAAGGTGAACATACCGGCAATCGTAAGAAACCAGGGATTGGGACGTTTATCCAGATAAAGTCCCATAACCGGCTGTAATACGGATGCGGATATTTGGTAGATAAACGTAATTATCCCTATTTGTACGAAACTCAGAGCCAGATCATCTTTAATGATAGGATAAAGCGAATTCACCACCGCCTGCAATGCATCGTTACAGCAATGGCATATACTTAAAGAGAGCAGTATACCCATTGCAAGATTTCCGACACTGCCGCTATTTACAGAAGAAAATCCCGTAACATTATTTATTTCCGGCGGAGATACCTGCTGCCTCATACTTTTAGTGTACTTATAAACTTACCTCGTTAAATAGATCCGGCTATTGACCGCAGTAAGCAGTTTAAAATAGCTAATAATATCCTTAAAATGATTTCGGTAAAAACCAAAACAGTTGCTTAATAAAATATCGGTTATATCTCCAGCATTCTTTTTATAGGGAGCAAAGCCCGACCGCACATGCCTGAATCTATACGAACCAAAAACTTTTCCTCTTTCAAAGAGGCATAAACATCTTCCAGCGTAGTCATTTTCATATATTTACAGACCGCATTATCCGACACGGGAATGAATTCCTTGTCGGGATGCTCTTTTTGCAATTTATAAAGCGTACCTGTCTCCGTAGCTATTACAAATTGTTTTTTGGCCGACTCCCCGGCATGTCTGAATATCCCGGAGGTGGAATACATATAACAATCCGGATGATTCAGCACAACCTCATCACGGGAGCATTCGGATTCGGGATGGATAAGTATATCCGCATTAGGGTACTCGGCTATTCTTTTCAATATCATATCCGTAGTAATCTCCTGATGAACATAACAATACCCGTCAAAAAGTTCCATGTCCCGTCCGGTAACCATACTTATATATCCCCCCAGGTTTTTATCGGGAACAAAAAATATCTTTTTATCCGCCGGTATATGCTCCACCACCTTCAACGCATTTGCCGAAGTACAACAATAATCGGTCTCGCTTTTTACCTCTGCGGTAGTATTCACATAACTTACAACCACCCCTCCGGGATTCTTCTCTTTCCATGCCCGCAGATCAGCGCCTTTCACTCCGTCCGCAAGAGAACATCCGGCTCCCTGCACGGGAATGCAGACTTTCTTATCCGGAGAGATAACGGCGGCAGTCTCGGCCATAAAATGCACTCCGGCAAATACTATCATATCGGCGGAAGTGGTAGCCGCCTTTCTGGAAAGTTCCAGGGAATCGCCTATAAAATCGGCAATATCCTGTACGTCGGGATCAGAATAATAGTGGGCCAGGATTATGGCGTTTTTCTCTTTTTTGAGCTTCCCGATAGCTCCTATCAGTTCTTGTTTTTCCATGATAACCTATTTTACCACCTGTATATTCATGCTTATATCCATTGCCGCAACCGTATGGGTAAGCGCTCCCACACTTATATAATCCACCCCTGTGGCCGCCACTTCTTTAAGACGCGGGATACTCATATTTCCCGATGCTTCGGTTTCGGCCCGTCCGGCTATAAGTTTTACAGCTTCGGCCATAAGCCCGCTGCTCATATTATCCAGCATTATTATATCTGCTTTACTATCCAGGGCCTCTCTTACCTGGGACAGATCGCAGGTCTCCACCTCTATTTTAATTCCCGCCGGTATCCTGCCGCGTACCTGCTCTACGGCCTTTGTAATCGAACCGGCCATCTTAATATGATTATCCTTAATCATAGCCATATCATAAAGCCCCATACGGTGATTAGTGCCGCCGCCGTGCTTTACGGCCATTTTATCCAGGACTCTCAATCCGGGAGCGGTTTTGCGGGTGTCGAGAAGCCGCGTATTACTTCCGGCAAGTTCCTTTACATATCTTGCTGTCTCGGTAGCGATTCCGCACATCCTCTGGAATATATTCAGGGAAAGCCGCTCCCCTTTTAAAAGTGCGGGATAGCTTCCCTCTATCTTCAATATCGCATCTCCTTTATTTACAAAATCCCCGTCCTTGACACAGGGAGTAAACAGTATGTCGTTCTGGAATCTCCCGAACACTTTCTTTACTATTTCCAGACCGGATATTACACCCGGAGCTTTTGCAGTCATTTCGGCAACCGCCCTGGAAGATTCCGGAATAATGGAATCGGTAGTTATATCTCCCGTATTAATATCTTCTTCCAAAGCAAGATCAATAAGTTTGTCTATTAAACCTTCGTATTGCATAATTATTATATATTTTATTATTATTTATCCGAAATCAATATACCCCGTGTTCACGGGAGCGGTAGTAATATCGCAACAAAGCCTCTGTACGGAATGCACTGCAAACTCATCGCTCATGCCGGTATAATCCTCCCTGTAGTGCCCTCCCCTGCTCTCGCATCTTAAAAGCGCCGGTTTCATTATAAGGCGGGCAACCGTAAGCAACCTCCGCGCCGCCTCCGTATAAAACTCTTTCTTACCGGTATCCGGAAGTTCCGCCTCCATCTTCTCTATAATCGATATTCCCTGTAAAAGCAACTCCCCGTTCCGTATAATTCCGGCGTAACGGTTCACCGCACCGGCCGTTCTCTTTTTAATATCATCATACAGCTCCCTCTTATTCTCATCTTTAATATATATCCGATCGAATTCCGGAATCTCTCTCCCGACTCCTCTTTTGAGAGAATCCTCAATAGCCCTGTTCGCAAACACAAGACATTCCAGCAAAGAATTAGACGCCAATCTGTTGGCTCCCATAATTCCCGTTGCTGCTATCTCCCCGCATACATAAAGCCCCTCAATATCGCTCCTCCCCCATAAATTGGAAGCCACCCCTCCTACGGTATAATGCGCCGCGGGAGCTATCGGTATCTCTTTTGTAAAATCATATCCGTACTCTTTGCATTTATTGTGAATATTAGGGAACCTGGATATTAATTTATCGGGATTAATATGTTTGAGCGACAATTTAACGTAAGGCATATCATCCGCAAGCATCTGCTTATAAATAGACCGGGCTACTATATCCCTGGGGGCAAGTTCGGCCAGTTCATGTACGGAAAGCATGAAACGCCTGCCCGCTTTATTGAGAAGATGCGCCCCTTCGCCCCTTACGGCCTCGCTTATAAGGAAAGCCTCGTGAGTATCGGGAATATAAAGAGCAGAAGGGTGGAACTGTATAAATTCCATATCCAGTATACGGCATCCGGCCTTATATGCCATAGCTATGCCGTCCCCTATCGTAGTCTGCGGATTAGTGGTTCTCGTATATATGGCGGATGCGCCTCCAGAAGTCAGAAACACATTATCGGCAAAAGCAAAACCCTCTTTATCATACTCTTTCCCTCTCTCCTCCCAATACCTTACGCCGTGACAAACACCTTTCCTTACAAGCAGATCCAGAACCGTAACATTCTCCAGCAACGTAATATTATTTCGGCAAAGTACTTTCGAGATAAGGAATTCGGTTATCATCCTTCCTGTGGAATCTCCCCCGGCATGCAATATCCTTCTGCGGTGGTGACCTCCCTCCAGACCAAGCGCCAGCACCCCGTTTTCCAGATCGAAACTCATTCCTTCGGAGATAAGCTCTTTTATCCTGTGCGGCCCTTCATTTACTAGTATATCAACCGCATTCTCCTCGCAAAGTCCGCGCCCGGCTATCAAAGTATCGGTCTTATGAATATCCGGATCATCCTCTATAGATGTAACGGCCGCAATCCCCCCCTGTGCATTATAGGAATTGCTCTCTCTGACGTTTCCCTTCGTGACAAGAGCTACATTACCGTGAAACGAGGCTTTATAAGCCGTATACAGGCCGGCAAGTCCGCTTCCCACAATCAGATAATTATATTTTTGCATTATTAAGCAGGATAAATTCCTGCAAAGATATAAATAATATCGGCCGGCCGAAACACCGGGGGCAAATCCTGAGCGGAAAAATCACCTGTAAAAAAAATCGAAAGACGTCTCCTTTTTAAGCTCATCCGCCGTAAACGAGACAGCGTTTGTACTTATATCTATATTCTTTCTTACGTTATATAGCGGTTTAGATGTATTATTGCCTGTGACTGTCATAGAGATACGTCCCAGAACCCTGTTCGTGCTTACGGAAAACAGATAGCCTTTGAACGAATACTCCAGGCCTGAAGGCACGCCTTTCAACTCTTTCCGCCAAGGCAGCTTTTCATTTAAGGCAACTATTTTACCGGCATTATCGGTATAGCTGCCTTTTATAAACATATCTCCGGTTGATTCGCTGACCTCCGCACTGTATATAATGTCCGGCGATGAATTCCCGGATTTATCATCTTTCTGGCATGAGGCTGCAATAAAAGCCGCCGCTAAAAATATTATTACAAACAATCGTTTCATAATCACAATAATAAATAAATTTAATAAAACAACGTTTCGGGAATAAAAACCCCCATTCATAATACGGTTTTATACTCAGGAACCAGATAGCAACTTTAAAATAAATGCCGAATAATTTATATGTATATGCACGCACAAAAATAGGGGTATCTACTTATAACTCCGTTATCAATATGATATATTCATTAAAATTAATCATATATTTGCCGGCGGCAAAAATTAACAGAGTTTAACGGGTTATCTGTTCCGGTTTATTACCGAAATTATTTTAAGGATATTTTAAGCTGTTTACTGCGGCCGGTAGCGTGGCCTTTTTAACAGGGTAAACAGATAAAGAGCAAAAAAGAACTGATAAAGAAAGAATGAGATTAATAAAATCAAAGCAGTTTCTTAATAACAGAAAATTTTTAAACGTATGAAGATAAGGTTTCTTATATTGATTTTACCGTTAATAATGTTAACATTAACTCTAAAGGCCCGTAACGCAGGCCGGAATTCTGCACCCAAAAATACGAAGCATGAGTTCAGAATATCGTACAGCGATGCTTTGCCGCTGACTATTGCAAATTTTATAGGAACCGGCGTCAGCGGCGTAATAAGCGGCATGAGACGTGTCGATTCAGAATCATTCGGCATGTTATCCGCCGGATACAGGTATCAGATCCGCCAGTTCAGAGCAGGTGCGGATATAGGATACGTATCCGTATGCTCTCTTTTGAAATATTCGGAAAACGGGCCGGTGTCATACCGCCAAAAAGAGCGCAACTTTTTAATAATGCCTGCGGGAGAATTTACCTATTACCGCAGCAGAATAGTAGAATTGTACGGAACGGCGGGAGCAGGAGTTCTATTATCTCATTCCAAATTTGAAGATATTTCTGCAAAAAAAAGGGAGAGGCCTGCAGACAGCAATCTGCAATGTGATTTTGCATTCCAGATAAACCCTATTGCAATAAGAGTGGGAAACAATATCATATGCGGTTTCTTTGAATTGGGGCTGGGCTACAAAGGATTTTGTACATTAGGTATAAGTTTTAGAATATAAAACAGGAAATCAGGGATAATGGATATAACCAGAAAGAAAAGATTTAAATTATTATTTGAAGGAAATTATCAGCGTTTATGTAATATCGCTTATGGCTATCTGGGAGAACGAGCTATTTGCGAAGATATTGTACAGGATACCATGATTGCAATATGGAACCGCGGAAAAGATACTTTGCCCAAAGGAGAATTTGCAGCTTATGCCACGGTTTCGGTAAGAAATAATTGCATCTCTTATATCAGGAAGCGAACGGTAGATTTGATCCCGATAGATTCTCTTACACGTCAAGCCGTGAATTTATATGAAGATCCCCGCGAGGATGAAAACGAAAAAGAACCGCCTTCCCCTTCTTCCGTATTAAAAGATATGCTTTCCATATTACCTCCCAGATGCCGGACAATATACGTAATGTCCAAACTGAATAAAATGAAGTACCGCGATATAGCCGCAGAACTTAATATTGCCGAAAAGACCGTTGAGAATCAGATGGGCAAAGCTATTAAATTACTTCGGGGGTATGCCGCGGCTCATCCGGAAATAATATTTATATTTGTAGTTTTAATCAAAACATTTAAAAACCTGTAAATCATGGATAACACGTGCGACATAGATCAGCTTTTAGCAAAACATTTTGCAGGTGAGGCTCTCATGGCCGGGGAAAAAATGCATCTGGATATATGGATAGCGGAGAACAGCGGAGAGTATGAAAGGCTGCTAAAAATCACCGGACGCACCATGCTCCCCCACGATGATATTGAGTTCGATACCCGTGCCGCATGGCAGCGTACCGAAAACCGGCTGGGCAGCACCGGAAAAACAGGATTTCGACATCGGGTTTATCGTTTTTCTGCTGTAGCCGCCGCTGTAGTCATATTCGGAACCGTATCGCTTTTATTTCTGTATAACCGCACAATAACAACCGGCTATCTTACATCCGCCGGGGAGCGGGAAACAATATTGCTTCCCGACGGTTCGGAGGTATTGTTATCGCAGAATTCTTCGCTCACTTACGCTGCAAAAAAGCATAAAGGCAGAAGAGAAGTGAAACTGACCGGCAAGGCGTTTTTTAATATTGCAAAAAAACAGGGGCGTCCGTTTGTTATTGATCTTAAAGGTATGACCGTAGAGGTACTGGGAACCTCGTTCCTGGTAGATGCAGCCAATCCTGCAACCCCTTCGGTTTTTGTGAAAACAGGAACGGTTAAGGTAAGCGCCAACGACCGCTCCGTCGTTATCGGCCGTAACGAAAAGGTTAAACTGACTGTTGAAGGCAGCCTGCAAAAGGATACTATTACCAGCCGGGATCCTTTCCCCGGCAGCAACAGTATTAAAGTACTTAACTTCGAACATATCCATATCAGTGAATTGATAAAGGAAATTAGAAGGCAATACGGTATAGAGATCAGATTGCAGGGCGACATGAAAGAGGATTATGTAACCGCATCATTCAGGGATATGTCCGTAGAAGAGATATTAAAAGAGTTGTCCTATTTATGCAACTGCAAATACAAAAAATCTTCGGAAAATATTTATATACTATATAAAGATAACGCTGGAAAGATCAATGAGATGTAAAATTATTTTTTCTCCGATACTTTGGCTTTTGATAACATACGGCGTGCAGGCACAGAGTATTAATGCTTTAACTGAGGAGATTATAAAAATCCCGTTCCGCTCCGCCTTTGTGTCCGATTATTTCCATCTTATAGAAAAACACGGAATTACTCTTTCATATAATGCCGGAGTGATCGATCTCCACCGCCAAATCTCCGTATCGCCCGGAGAAATAAAAGTAGGAGAACTTCTGAGGGCCATCCTGCCCGATTATAAAGTAAAGTTTATAGAAGGCAGGAACAGAAAAATCATTATTGCGGCCCAACCGTATATACGATGCCGTATATCGGGAACGGTAAGCGAACATATTACACAAGAGCGTCTATACGGGGCAAATCTTCTCATAAGCCGTAACGGGCGCCATGTTACTTCCGTTTCTACGGACGATGCCGGCAATTATACAGTATCGCTAAGAAGAGGAAAATACGATTTCGAAATCCGCTATATAGGTTTCAATACGCTGAAACAATCCGTGGAGATAGGGAATGACGTCCGGTTGGATTTCCAAATGAAATCGGCCCCGCTGGAGATTAAAGAGGTTCTGATAGCTCCGCGCAAAACATCCGGGGAACTGGGAGACGCCACTCCGTCCAATATGCTCACTTTCGGGAATAACGATCTCTTTGCCGAGCTGAGAATCTTACCGGGAATCATAGCTTCCGGTATTACCTCCGAGATTCAGGTAAACGGCGGGGGCAGCGATGAAAATCTGATTTTGCTGGACGGAACTCCGCTGTTCCATGCCGGTCATATCAACTCCGCCATGCCGCAGTTCAACGGCGATATGATTAAAAACATAACATTTCACAGAAGCTCGTTTCCTACGAGGTTCGAGGGGCGGTTATCGTCGGTTATAGATATAAAAATAAAAGAGGGAAATAAAAACCGGCACGGAGGGACGGTTTCCCTGGATGTGCCTTCGGCTTCTATTATACTGGAAGGGCCGGTTATAAAAGGCAAAATGTCATACGCTCTGGGAGGGCGCAGCAGTTGGATGGATCTGTTCGATAAGTGGAGACCCCCGCACAAACAATCCAATATGTCGTTTTACGATATTAATGCAAAAATACACCTGGATATTTCAAAAAAAGTTTCGCTGGAAGCTTTTGCATATCGTACCGAAGACAGTTACTATTTGTCGGGATACAACAAAAATCCTCGTCACAGACGGGTACTTTACTGGAACAACCAGCTTTACACGCTGAAACTTAATTCCATAATAGGCAACAAGCTGACAAACACCACTACGGCATCGTATACCGAATACAAAAACAACGCGCGGCTAAGCTTGCTGGGATACGATTCCGAGGATTATCTCGCCTCCGGAGTAAAAGAATATTCACTGTCCACTACATTCGGATATATGCCGAATAATATTTATAAAATCAATTTCGGATTAAGAGGTTCGTTCGAACAATTTAAATTCGACGGGTTTGCCGATGTCAGGACGGCGAAGAATATGTCGATAGGTCAAATATCCGCATTTTTTGAGAATAAGATACATATCACATCCGGAATATATGTCCAGACCGGCATTAACTTTCTGGCATATCTTCCGCACAATAATCCCAAATATTACAGTATACAGCCCAGGTTCTCCATAAAATATGCCTTAAATGGAAACAACCTGCTATACGGGGGAATATCCCGGATGGCACAATTCTACCGTTATCTCCGTATAGAATCCATACCTCTGCCTACCGATATGCGTATGCCGACGATAGAAGGTTTTAAACCCATGTCGTCAAATCATTTCGAGGGAGGCTGGAAACATTTTTTTAAGAACGGGAGTATAGATATATCGGTTTATTATAAAAAACGCAATAATATAATAGCCCTGCGTCCCGACAAATATCCCGAATATGAAAACTGGAACAGATATATAATGACGGGCAGCGGTAGAAGTTACGGATTAAAGGCCTATTTATTCAACGAATGGCGCAGGTTCTCCGTGCAGCTCTCTTATACTTTATCAAAAAGCAGGGAACGTTACTCATACGGAGAGACTGTCCGGGATGTCCCGTCGCTTTACGATATGCCGCACGTCATGAAATGCGCACTGTCGTATAAAACCTCGGAGGTTTCTACCTTTTCCGCAGGGATACGGCTGCATTCCGGACGGATTATCGGCATAAACGAGTTCCTGTTCGACGGCAAAGAGGAAACAGACCGCGGTTTCCGCAGTATGAGACATCCTTTCGGGTACAGGATAGATGCCGGATATACTTTCGTAAAACAGTTCAAAAAGGCTCGTCTTATGTTGAGAACAGGACTGTATAACATTATAGGCAATCCCACCGACGAGGATTTCATAAACTTCTATTCCATAAATATAGGGAAGCACTGTATTCCGTACGGTGCGGTTTCATGGAAGTTCTGAAATATATTATCCTATTTTCGTTAATACGGCATTACATAAATCGCCTAAGTTTTTAACTCTGAGCATTTCCCTAAAATTAAACCTGATACCCATTCTCTGCTCGATCTGTGTTATGACGATAATATTGGTAAGAGAGTCCCATCCGTCTATATCGCAGACAGCAGTAGTTTCCGTAAGCACGATATTATTTCTGTTCAATACTTCATAAAATACGCTTCTGATCTGCATTAATATCTCATCTTTTGTCATAATATCAGTAAATTATTAATTAATTATGCCGTACTTTTGCCGGTGAATCACATTAATAACGTCGGCCGTAAAGAAAACCCCTACCGGTTAATTAAACCCGGATTCTGACTTTCAATGTACTCCATTTTCCGGCCTTGACATCTTTACCGGAATAGATAACAATCATCAGATTGCCGGTCTATCCTAAGATGAGTTACCGCAAACAGGGGAGCAGATCGGCAATCTGTTTTACGATAGTAGCACCCTCCCGTTTTGCCGTAGATTTTCTCACTTTCTTTAATACGTTTAGAGATAAATATAACGCGATACGGATTAGTTATCAGAAACTGTAAGGTAAGCAGATAAAGAGCAAAAAAGAACTGATAAAGAAAGAATGAGATTAATGAATTCAAAAACAGGTTCTTAATATTGCAAAATCAGAATTAAAACTCTGTTTTTGTGAATTATATCTCTCTTGAACACGTGATACTGCCTATACTGATAGGCTTATCAGAGAAATATACCCCCAACCCGGGACTTTAGTTAGCTAACCGATAAACAGATTAAATAGTTATGAAATACATACTAATTTTAATGGCAAGTATCCTTTTGTTCTCATGTTCAAAGGATAATGTAGAAGTATATACGATAGCATCTGAAAAATGTGTAAACAGCAATTTACCGGAGGAGACAATGGGAAGTTGGTATTGGGCTAAAGTTAAAGAAAGTGATAAATGGTTTTGGCTCAGCAGATCTATAAAAGGATTTGACGATACCTATGAACCAGGCTATGAACACACCATACGTGTAAAGAAAGTAGAGAAAAGTGAGGAGTTGGCGGATATAGTGATAGCATATATATTTTTTATTGGATATTTTATCAAAAGAGAAGAGAGATTCGCAGGGAATCACCACGGAGGTAAAATAATTGAAGGAGAGAGACTTTAGAGCTTATTACCGAGAACTTTAAAACCCCAGAGTTTATATTTTTCTATTTTAGATATTTATAAACCTATCGTTGATGATTAAACTATTCTTGAACGCTGGAATAATTGGGAAATCACTGATAACAAATTTTCGATTGAAAAATGAGTTTGCAAAGAATCGCTCCGCCAGCGATGCCTTACGTTGAAATATAATGCACAAGCCTGTTATCTTAATAAATAAAGCTATAACGTTATTAGGTAAAAGGCAAAATAGTATACTATGCATTTTTATTCGATCATAAAAGAGTGTCGGAAGCAATGGAGCCGTATTAATCAAAAAACTCGGAATGAGTTAAAATCTCACAGCGGAATAAAAACTAAAAAAACAGGCCCCGCTATTCTCCGCAGTAAGCAGCTTAAAATAGCTGAAAACTATCCTTAAAATAATTCCGGGAACAAACCAAAACAGTTTCTTAATATCATAATAATGTTTTTTTACTATCTTTATCAGGTAGATTGTGAAATTATATCATAGTAATAATGAATCAGGCCAAATAAATTCCGAATGTATTAAATATAAAATCTTTTAACGTATGAAAAAACTATTACTGATAGCAGTATTCTGTTTTACATGTATTTACTCGTCTGCACAAAACGAAAATGCATCTTATATCTACTGTAAAATTGTCGGGACGCAAAAGTTCCTGAGTCATAAAGTTACAGTTGAAATTGATTATGGACAGGCTAAAAAATTCGGCGAAAAACAAAAGCTCAGAGACGAAGACGGCAAGCCTGTTACATTCAATTCAATGATTGATGCGATGAACTGGATGGGATCAAAAGGATGGGAATTTTGTCAGGCCTATGTAATAACAACTCAGAATCAAAGCGTGTGCCACTGGCTTCTGAAACTAAACACCAGTAAATTATCAGAAGAAGATATTGAAGAAATAAAATCAGATTTTAATACCGGCAAAAATAAAAAGTAGATATTCTTCAATTATGTAATATCATAAAAGGATAAAGAGCCTCAAATGAAGCTCTTTATCCTTTTTGAAATATCATTTCCGTGCCCAGAACAAGACTCGAACTTGCACACCGCAACCGGCACCACCCCCTCAAAGTGGCGTGTCTACCAATTTCACCATCTGGGCGTTTTAGGGAGTGCAAATATAAAGCGTTTTTTTTATTGTTGCAAAATCTTTTTCAATTATTTTTTCGTATATTAGCACGTTTTTAATTCCTAAAAGACCAAATTATGGTAGAGATTTACGAAAAACAAATTAAAGAACTTGATAACCTCATTGATATTGCGGATATACTTACAGAAGATGCCCGGTATAAGAAAACTATACTAAAATATTTGGTAACCCCTTATGATGCAGATATAGAGAGGGCGGGAAAAGGTGTATTTACGCTAGGCATATCAAAAGCGGAATCTCTTTCGCTGGATATATGCGATGCCGCAACGGCCATTACAATGGCTAATCACGAAGCACTGGCAAAACTCGCCTGTACCGGGGCGCGGTTTCTTGCGGCAAAAAATATCGACGACAGAAGAATCAACGCCCTCGGAATGTTCGCTTCAAAGAAAAGTATAACGCCTATGGCATTCGACTCCAAAGGAGACACAATATATCTGGTAGGCCATGTGGGAGATGAAAGCGATTATCATTTCAGCAACAATACACTCGACGCAATATTAAAAAGTATTGAAAAAGGGTTTGTTACAAGCGCCCATTATATCTCGTCAAACGGACTGTTCATATCGTTGCTCGAAGCCTGCGCTCCCAATAATCTAGGTTTCGATATTACGGGAGATGCAGAGATAGAAGACAAGGATTTCCTTTTCTTGAGAAGCAAACATATAGCCATAATTACGGTTAATGACATACAGGAAAATGATCTCGTAGATTATATGTTCAACAATAATATTCCCATAACCCTTTTAGGACACGTCACAAAAGGAGAACTTAGACTTGACGAACTCAGTTTCGGGCATATTACCGATTATATTCCGTAATATTCCGCAAGCAGGATGGCAATGACAGACTCAAAGCGGGAATTAAATAAAGACAGCGAAAAGATTTCAGGGATGTTCAACGGTATCGCGCCCAGGTACGACCTTCTGAACCACCTGCTCTCTTTTAATATCGACAGGTATTGGCGGATCCGGATGGTGCGTTACTTAAAAAACGCGTGCCCTGCGGCAGATAACGGCCGGCCGGTTAAAATACTGGATATTGCCTGCGGAACGGGAGATTCGTCAATAGCACTCTACAAACAGGGCTTCGCTGTTACCGGTGTGGATATTGCGGAAAAGATGCTGGAAGCGGCAATAAATAAAAATAAAAAATTAAAGAAAAGTTCCCCGACACCCCTGCCGGAATATATTCCAGCAAATGCGGAAGTTCTTCCTTTTCCCGACAACAGTTTTGACGGAGTCTCTATATCGTTCGGAATAAGGAACTTCAACAAGAGACAACAGTGCATGAATGAAATTTACCGGGTAATAAAACCAGGAGGAATACTCGCTATTCTGGAATTCGCGAAACCTGAAAACGTAATTATCCGTTTTGTATATAATTTATATTTTAATAATATACTCCCATTTGTGGGCGATATTATCTCAAAAGATAAAGGAGCTTATAAATACCTTGCCGAATCCGTAGAACAATTTCCGAAATACGAAGATTTTTGCGGGGAAATATCCGGCAGCGGATTTATCTGCGCAGGATATAAAAAATACACATTCGGCATAGCGGTGCTTTACACCGGAAAAAAACGACATTAAAATTATGTGGAACAGTACGTGGCAGATAATTTCAGCGGTTCTGTATATAATGAACCTGGGGTTGGCGGTTTACGCCGCCACTGCAATGATATTGCGCAAACAGGATCCGGTAAAAACCCTCTCATGGCTCTCTGTCCTGATACTGCTCCCGTACATAGGCCTTATACTCTATTTTTTCTTCGGCCAGAATTACAGAAAGAAAAAAATCTATAACAGAAAAGGTGTCGCCGATTACAGATTGCGAAAAGAACTGAGTTCAAACCAGGCGGAACTGTTCCGCAAAGACCCGTCCTTATTGGGAGAAATCCTTTTACCCTACAAAAAAATAATTTACCAGAATCTTAAAAACAGCTATACGATAGTAGAGCACAATACGGATATAGAATTCTTTTTTTCCGGCCGCAATGCTCTGGACGCCATGTATAATGCTATAGATAAAGCACAAAAACATATCCACCTGCAATCTTATATAATCGTGGACGACAAAACCGGAAAACTTTTCCGGGAACTCCTGATAAAAAAGGCAAAACAGGGTGTAGAAGTAAGGTTGATGTATGATGGAGTGGGCAGCATATCTCTGAAAAAAGAGTTCATAGCACCTATAAAAGAGGCCGGAATAGAGGTTTTAAATTTTTCGCCGGTAAAGTTCCTGATGCCGACTTCCCTGCTCAACTACCGCAATCACCGTAAAATACTGGTAGTAGACGGCATAACGGGTTTCTTAGGAGGAGTAAATATAGCCGACAGATATTATTACGGAACATCCGTAGGAGAATGGAGGGACACCCATATAAAGGTATCGGGGGAATCGGTGCTCGCTCTGCAGGCAAGTTTCCTGCTGGACAGATATTTCGTAATCAACCGGAAACTGAAAAGATGGAAGAAATATTACCCCAGGCTGGAAATGCAAAAATCAGTCGGGAACCCCGAAAACGTACGCTTTTACTCCCAGACAATAACATCCGGCCCCGACAGCGATTGGGCAAGTATAATGCAATGCTATTTCAGCGCAATAACATCGGCGCAAAAGCATATATACATAGTCACGCCATATTTTACTCCAAGCGAAACGATTCTTAACGCAATTAAAATAGCCGCCCTGGGAGATATAGAAGTAAGGATAATGCTTCCGGAGAAATCCGATACCGGAATAGCCCATTGGAGCACGATGTCTTATGTTACGGAACTGCTGGAAGCGGGAGTAAAAATATATCTGTTTAAAAAAGGATTCAATCACTCCAAGGTTATAAGCATAGACGGTAAAATGAGTATCGTAGGCTCTGCCAATATGGATACCAGAAGTTTCGAACATAATTTTGAAATAATGTCGGTAATATACAATAAAGAATGTGCGGGTATAATAGAGAGCCAGTTTATCAAAGATTGCGGCGCGTGCAGGCAGATAAATGCCGGCAAATGGAAAAAAAGGCCCCGCTCCCAGAAAATAAAAGAGAGTTTCGCCAGATTATGCAGCCCTCTCCTTTAATCCGGGCATTCTTCACTTAAATCTTTCCAGGAAATATTTTTCACGTTCATCATCTGTAAACTCACGTCCATTTAAATATGCTTTCGCTCTCTCCACTAAAACGGAAAGATGCGGATAATCCCAGATAACGGCTGAAGAATCGGTTACCGTAAGAATTTTCGTTTCATCCGGATTAAATACTGCAAGTCTGCCTCCCGACATAGTAATTATATTTTGTCTAGATTCCGTATCCCATATTTTAATTTCATCCGGAGATACCGTGATTATATTTTTACCGCCCGGGCTGAACGTTGCAAAAACCGTATTACCGGTATGTCCCTTAATCGGCTTTTTATTGCCGGAGGCACTGTCCCATATCTTTATCATTTCATCCGAAATAGTAACAAAGTACTTTCCGTCAGGACTATATACCGTTGAGAATGTATTGGCGGGATGAAAATAAGATCTGATACTGTCCCCGGTATTTGCATCCCATTCCAGCATACGCTTATTACCGGCTATTGAAAGAACCTTATTACCGTCGGGGCTGAAAATCGCCGTAGTTATCGTATCCGAATCTAATTTTCTGAAATTAAACATCTGGTTTCCGGTTTCCGCATCCCATTTTTTTACGGTATTATCTCCGGAAGCGGTTACTATATATTTTCCGTCGGGACTGAAAACCGCAGAAAATATTTTTCCGCTATGACCTTTTATCGTACCCGTTACCTGTCCGGTTTCCATATCCAATATGAATGCCGTATTATCCTTTACCGTAAGAAGTTTATCTCCACTATTATTCAAAGAAATAGAATTATCGTCCGTGTCAGCATCAAACTCTTTTATAAGCCTCCCGTCCTTACAATCCCATAATCTTATTTTTCCGTCGCCGGAACCGGATATTATTTTCTCTCCATCCGGACTGAATTCCGCTCTTTGGATACCGTAAGCGTATTTTTCGTCCAGGAGTATTGTATGGTTTTCTTCGAGGCTCCAGATTTTCACGGTATTATCTCCCGACACAGTTAATGCCCTCTCCCCGCAGGAACTTATAAAAGCCGCGGATATTCCCGCACTATTATTTCCGGTACGCAATCCGGATAAAAGTCCTCCGTCCCCCATGGAACCTTTTTCATACTCTCTGTCAATCAAGCGTGAAAGTTCCGCCTTTTTAACATAATCCGCATCGGTAGATTCCTTTCCGTTACGAAAATCGAACAGCCTGATCTTATCTTTTTTAGAACACAGGTATTTAACTACGAACAATCGGCTGTCAGGGACAAAACAAGCCCTGTCTATTATTTCCAGTTCATCGCCCAGGGTAATTACGGGTTTATACTTGCTATTTTGCATATATAAATCTATGCTTCTTAAAGCGGCGGCGGCTTCCGGAACAAAAGGACGTGCCGGAAAATTAAGATTATCAGGCAATGCCTCTAATGCCAGCATCATGGCCCCCATTACATTTCCATTCTTTAAATGCTGTTTCGATAAATCGGCCAGAAAGAGTGATTGACTGGCAAGAGCTTTATTCCGTTGATTATAAATTACAGTTCCTATCAATAAAATAGAGAATATCGCCGAAAAAGCCATTATAGTTATTTTTCTGTATTTTCGTTTTAACTCCCGTTCCCATATATCGTCGGGACTGAGATTATTCATTGCGGCTATAATTCCGGTTACGGATTTTTTAAACCCGGAACCATTTACGACAACTCCCAACCTGTCCCTGTTTAAAGACCCGGGATAATATTGCGTTGCGGGATCTCCTTCTATAATAAACGGAATAATATTCTCCTCCCTGCCTAATGAAATGAAATACTCTATTTCTTTATCTACCCATACTGATTTTGCAGAACCGGACGAACATATTACTATCAAATATTCCGATTCTTTAAGTATTTGCTGCAGAATCCCGGACAATTCACCCTTATAAGGCATATCGGTTTTATCCCTGAAAACGGGTTTTATCTTTTTAGGCGGAACATTACCGGCCTTTTTCCTTATACTCTCGGGAAGAATATATGTTTCCAGTTTATTTTGCAATCTCTTTGCCGTTTTATGGTCTTCCCAACTATAAGAGATAAATGCGGAATATTTGTACTCTGAATGCATGTATCTAAAATATTTAAGCTATAATCAATTTACTATAATCGGGGTACTTATCCTTATCTACTTTACTCTTATTGAAGTAAAATTCCGATTCCCCGGATCGTCCGGCAAGGAAATAAATTAAGCCGCAATAGTAATAATCTATATCATTTTGCGGATTAATAAATTCCAATGTCCTGTTTATCTCCCGGAACGGCAATGCGCCCATACTTTTTTTAAGAAGGAAATATTCCGCATGATAAGAGATATTCGAGGGTTGCGCCTTTCTTGCCATATTAAAATGAGATATTGATCTTTCTACATCGGAACTCGTATAGCACCATCTCCCCAGACAACACTCCATATCACCGATAACCCTATTCAATACACCTGAATTTAAATTGAAACAGTAGTAATTCTTAATTAAAGTGTTATAGTCGCAAATATCGTACATATTACCAACTTTCACAGAAAGTATAATCTTTGCACATAAATACTCCGGCCTAAGCGGATTTAAATTATATTTACTTAAACAATCGTATGCCGGATTAAACTCTTCCAGGCGGATCAATACTTGTATTTTATTATAAACCACCTCTTCTTTATGGCATTGCAGATATTGATTGTCCGGATATTTTTCTATTATTTTCAGCGACTCGTCTATCGTTTCCAAAGATTCCCTGTAACGTTGTAAATAAAAATAAGCCCCGCTTAACGCAGCCCACGATCTTGCATCTTCCGGAAAATCCCGGCATGCTTTTTCAAAAACCCCGGAGGCTTTTTCGTCCTCATTATTATCCGCATATATTGCGCCTAACGCCAGATAACAACTCAATATACAGACATTATATCTCTCGCAATCTTTAATTAAATTTTTAATCCTGGATTCGCACGTACCTGAACCTACGGAAACGGCAAAATAAAAGAGTTTATAATCATTTATGAAAAAAGACTTTACATCATCATGTAAATCGAGCAATGCCATTTCTTTCTCGAAATCCCTGTCTTGCGGCAAATCTGTTCTGGATTTATATTCGGTATCAAGTGTTTTGCACAATAGCGAGACGGCCTGCCTGTATTTTTCTTTATAATCCAGATAATCGTAATCCGAAAAATCAATTCCCCTTAAAGTCGTTTGACCGGGAAACAATAAATCCTTAAAAAACCATTCCCCCTTTTTTTCAATTATACACGGAATTATTTTCCCGTCAGCCAACGAACGGCGGGCATATCCGCACTCTCTCTTTACCCATTGCGACTTTCTGGCATTCGGACTGTCTATCAGGCAAACGGCATAAGAATCATCAATCATGGAGCGGATCTCTTTTTCAAAATCCACTCCATGCTCCGCATTATGCTCGAATATATATACTTTAAGTCCTGATCGGCATAAATCATAATATATGCGAAATGCATATATACTGTCGGAAGCCGAATAACTTATAAAGACATGATTCATTTTACCGGTTCTATATTCAGTATGTCAGGCGTTTTTACATCAGGTTGAATATGTACGGACGAACATTTTTTATAGAACATATCCCAGTTCCCGGGATTTTTCTCTTTCACATATCTGAAAAATGCGGAATATTGCATTACGTTTTTCACAGCCGAATATACCAGGGGATTATAATCCTCAAATAAATCATATCTGTATTTTAACTTGGCCGTAACCTCATCTACCCCTATAACGTATATATCCATACTTTCTGTTTTATTTTCTTTTTCCTCTATGTCGTCAGACATTTTCACTTTTGAATTATCATCATTAACTAAATTATCGGATATTATTCCAGACAACAATTCTTTACACAAACCAAAGTAATCATATCTCCAGAAATAGTAATAGGGAGTACCTGTTATTTTAAACTCATTATCAACCACATTGAAAATAACCTTTACACT
This sequence comes from uncultured Muribaculaceae bacterium, assembly GCA_964449975.1. GTDB lineage: Bacteria > Bacteroidota > Bacteroidia > Bacteroidales > UBA932 > Egerieousia. The sequence continues at coordinate 903 of CAYVED010000016.1, read as the reverse complement.
ATCATCCGTTAAAACCCAGGAATCAAAAAAACCAGATTGCATCGCTTTTTCAATATCACTATATTCAGGTATTTTTACGGATTTACCGGAGATATTCTCTCCTTCGCCAAGAATCTCCCTGTTCCCAAATACAGGAGGTCTCCAATGAGACGCTAAATCCATCAATACAATATCGGCTTGCAATAACCGAATTCCCAGAAGTGTATTTTTAAATGATTCATTGTACCGGACATCAAATGAAACCAAATCGGTATTTTCGCCTAAAAGCGAAACACAAGAATTATATTTGCCGTTTACATATCCGGCTATAGGAATCAGCTGCCAGTCAGGAATATACGGGCTCATACTTTTATCCCCTATCATTACTTTCAGACGAACACCGTCCCTATTATTACTATCATAGTCTATCTTTATGCTTTCATATCCGATAGAACTATCCGGCTCCGCAACCGTAAGAAACGCTATGCCTCCCACTCCGGAGAGAAACTTTCCGCTTTTTAGACTCACGCCGCTAACCATATTTACCTTTAACGGATCTGTGGGAGTAGCCGCAAATGCTTTATATTTTTCTCCGAAAATCCAGGCTTCCTGGGACCATACACTAAATCCCGAAAGCGCTATCAGGCAAAATAAAATAGTTTTTTGAATTATTGTTTTCATATGTTTAAAATTTTAAATAAAAATTTTATAATGTCAATAACCGCTCCGCTCCATTATAATAGATTATTTCACGGCAATTCAACCTCAACATCATATTCGGATGTTTTCAATATCTGTTTCTGCCATAACAATCCTTTATCAGCCTTACAAACGCCGTACACTTTATAATGAAGTTTTTCGGTTCCTTTCGGAACAGCTAGCGTCTGCATAAGCAACTGGTCTCCCAATAAAGGAAAATCATGC
>CAYVED010000015.1:0-44686 GCA_964449975.1 uncultured Muribaculaceae bacterium | reverse complement strand
ACCCTGAGTAATCGTTAGACAAACAGTTTTCATCTTCCAGTATTTGCTGTAATATATTCGCTAATTTCTGTTGCTTGTTTTTGCCAGGAGCTTTAATATTTCAAGATACAGCCATACAAGCGTTAAGGTAAGACCGAATGCTCCGTACCACTCCATGTATTTGGGTGCTCCTGCCATGGAGGCTTTTTCTATGAAATTATAGTCCATAAGGAGGCTGAATGCCGCTACTGCGACAATAACTATGCTTATACCTATACTTAACGGACTGCTGTCGTGCAATACGCTTACATTTACCCCGAACAGGCTTAACAACAAGCTTCCGAGATAAAATACCATTATGGTAATAAGAGCTATGCTCATTACTCTCATAAATGTTCCGTTAACCTTTATTATTCCGCTCCTGTAAACAGTAAACATTATTACCGCCGTCAGCAGGGTAAGCATTACCGAGTTGATAACTATATTAGGCGCGGTCTCCGCAAAAGCGTTGTTAAACATTGCCGATATTCCTCCTAAAAACAATCCTTCTGCCGCTGCATAAACAGGAGAGAGAAAAGGAGCCGTTTTAGGCGAAAAACTTATTATCATGGCAAGTATGAATCCCACAATAGCTCCGCCTATCATCCAGCCCTGTACGGCTGCCGGGCTGGCGGAGTCATAATAAATTTTCCATGTGTACGCAGCGCCTGCAATTACCATTAAAAGCAGGAGTAATGTTTTTGTAGCTGTTCCGCCTACCGTCATTACCCCGGAAGAATCCGCCTGTGCGGACTTTTTGAAAATCTGTTCACTTAATACCGGATTTCCCATTTTCTTTTTATTTAAATTTTATGTTTATAATCATATTTTTAACCGGAATAATTGTTCATCGTCGTATAACAAAATCTTTTTTGTTTTTCTGATCCACTTTTGTTCCTCTATTTTTATATGCTCTTTTATCTCTTCCCAGTCTCCCTTTCCTTTTACGTAGTCTATGAGTTCTTTGTCTCCGAGCAGCAGCTCTATTGCCGTTTTATCATTTCCGGCTTCATATTTCCCCGGTCTGAATTCAAATCCTTTGCAATTTTCATTCATGAAGCGTAAAATTCTCAAATTATGTGCCAACGCATGATACTGCATGTTCGGGTTAAGAATTAACTGAAATCCGTAACAACATTCTCCGGCATATTTGTGAAATACCGGAATGAATCTCATCCATCTTATAAATACGCCTTCGTCCGAGACGGGATTTCCGGGATCATTCCAGTTTTCATATCCGTTTTTATTATTAAAACATGCCAGTTCTTCCAGAAACGGCGCCCCGAACTGCTCGAAAGGACGTGTGGTTCCCCTTCCTTCACTTACGTTCGTGCCTTCCCATAAACATTGCCCGGAATAGAAATGAGCGGTGAACAATCCCGGAAAGTTGGGAGAAGGAGGAATGCTCCAGGGCATAAGGTCTTTATTCCCCTGGGAAGCCCTGTAAGAAATTATATGAAGCGGAAATTTCGCATTTAATTCATTATAAAGATAATGTGCTATTTCGCCTATTGTAAGGCCATGTCTGTGGATAATTCCTTCCGGGCCTATGAAAGAGCGGTATCCGGCCCTTAAAGCCGTTCCCTCAACCTGCCTGCCCGCAGGATTTGCCCGGTCTATTATATATACCGGTAAATCTATCTCTCCTAATTTAAGGGTTTTGAAAATATTGAATATGGTGCAGGTATATGTATAATACCTGCATCCTATATCTTGCAGCTCTATTATGAGTGCGTCCAGATCGGTAAATTTGTCGGCGGAAGCTATAAGGTTTTCCTCCGAATCTCCGTACAAGGATATAAATTCCACTCCTTTAAATCCCAGATTATCGTATGCTTTGCAGCAGTTTAACTTTTGCTGATCCTGTAACTCGGCAAACAATCCGTGCTCGGGTACGAACACTCTTTTGAGATTCCCTCTTTTTGAAAGGGTTTCAAAAATATACTCCCCTTTTTCCGGGTGCCATGCGGTCTGATTGCAAAGCACTCCGAGCTTTCCGTTTTTAAGTACAAGATCGGACTGCTCCCATAACGCAGTTGTCCTGAATGAAAACATTTCGTACTATGAAATTATTTTGTTGATCTCTGTTATTATTTGTTGTGCCAGCTTGTCAGCTTCTTCTTCCGTTGCGGCCTCGGAGTATATGCGGATAATAGGTTCCGTATTCGATTTTCTCAGATGCACCCATGTTTTTGCAGCATCGAAATCAATTTTAACGCCGTCTATACCGGTTACCCTTTCGTTTGAGTATTTCTCTTTGATTGCGTTGAGTATTTTATCTATCAGATTTTTATCGGAAAGCTCTATTTTGTTTTTGGATATGAAGTACGACGGATAAGTAGTCCTGAGTTCCGAGGCTTTCATCTTTTTCAGTGCAAGATTGCTCAGGAACAGGGCTATGCCTATATAAGCATCGCGACCGTAATGCAAATCGGGGAATATCACGCCTCCGTTACCTTCGCCTCCTATCGCTGCTCCCACCTCTTTCATTTTAGTGGTTACATTAACTTCTCCCACGGCCGCAGAGTAGTATTTTTCACCTCTCGCTTCCGTAATATCTTTTAATGCCCTGGATGAAGAGAGATTGGATACGGTAGCTCCTTTTTTATGACTCAGTACGTAATCTGCAACCGACACCAGGGTGTACTCCTCTCCGAACGGGGTTCCGTCTTCGCAGATAAGCGCCAGGCGGTCTACATCCGGATCTACCGAAATCCCCAGATCCGCTTTATGTTTTTTTACCGTATCGCATAATTCCGTAAGGTTCTGGGGAAGCGGTTCCGGATTATGGGCAAAAAGTCCGGTAGGTTCGCAGTTTATCTCTATGCAGTTTACACCCATTTCACGAAGCAGTTCTGGCATGGTACATCCTCCTACGGAATTTACCGCATCCAGTACTACGGTAAACCCCGCCCTGTACACGGCCTCTTTATCTACAAGCGGATTCTGTAATACCGCCTCTATATGCTGCCGTGTAAAATTTTTATGTTCCAGTTTCCCTATATGATCTACTTCGTAAAAATTAAAATCCTCTTTTTCCGCGGTGTGCAGCAAGGCTTCTCCTTCGGTTGCATTCAGGAACTCCCCGTTTTCGTTAAGCAGTTTGAGCGCATTCCATTGTTTGGGATTGTGTGACGCCGTCAGAATTATACCTCCGTCCGCTTTTTCAAATATCACCGCCATTTCAGTAGTGGGAGTTGAGGCGAGGCCGGCGTTTACCACGTCGATACCGCAGGCCATCAGAGTGCCGCATACCAATGAATTTACCATTTCTCCGGATATACGGGCATCCCGCCCTACGACTATTTTATATCTCTCTTTTCCGGGTAGCCGTCTTCTTAATTCGGTTGCGTAAGCCGCAGTGAATTTTACTATGTCGATAGGGGTAAGGGCGTCGCCGATAGTGCCGCCTATTGTTCCTCTGATTCCCGATATTGATTTGATTAGTGTCATAAGTATGATTTGTTATATTATATTCCGGATGCAAATTTAATTATTTTTTCAAAAAAAAAGCGCCGGACAGACCGGCGCATCTTTCTCTATTTACGTTTATACCAATCGGTGTATTCCTTACATCCGCTCTCCACCCATTTGTTGAAATCTTCATATTGGCCTTTAGAGCCTATCGGACTTCCTTCCATTACCGGAGTAAAGTTCACGGCCGGTATATTTATGGCGAACGGGTATTTACCGCTTTTATCTACATAATATGCGTCGTCTTTCGTATTAAGTAATGTATGATCGACATAAATGGTAGGCTGGTGTTTAGGAAGATGTACCTCTTTTCTCGGAACTTTTCCGTTATAAAGGGGTATGATAAAAGGATTATATTCTTTAAAGTTCATTTTATCGAAAGTATTGGCTCCGTTGAATTCCCTTACCAGAGTATATTCCTCTCCCCTTGCCTGTTCCGAATCTGTGAATACTATGAATGAATTTGTGCCAGATTCATATTGGACTCCGTTCTGCAGGGTATATGTCCCCGTCTGGCCGGCGGAAACCTGGTATGCAAATGCACTCTTAAATGAAGCGCTGTTAGCCGCATGTTTCGGTTTGAAATGATCTTCTATCTTTTTAACCTTGTTATCTTTGCCGAAAGTGATTATACGTTTGTATTCCACTATGACGTCATTCATATCGTAATCTCCTTTTGAAGGCCATAAATCTTCGAATGCAAAAGTGCCGAAACTCTCTTCAATACCGTCCGGAACGACTGTTCCACCGCTGTCGTCTATCTCCGGTTTGGTCGGGTCTTTTATTGCATAATTAGGAGTAGAACTGGCAAAAAATATTATATCGTCATAACTGTTGTCCGTTCCGTCTTCAACTCCTGTGACTATCCTCCCGGTCTCTTTATCGTATAATGAAATGTATGATGAATTATTATAATAATTATAACTTGCATCGGAGTATATTAATTGCTTATCCGTGCTCAGTTTATTTGTCCCGGATGAATATGAATTCGGCATAATGAACCATCCTATGGTAAGTCCTGCCGGGAAACGGTCATGTATATTTCCGGCGTCGTCGATATATTTTAATGCCACTCTCCTTTTTGTGCTTAAAGGAGCGTACTGCGGCCAGTATTGGGGTTCGTATCCGTATGCAAACGGAGGATCCCACGAAACCGATGTGTTAGGGAAAATTATGTATTTTTTTAACCGGGAAGGGTCGGAAGGCTTCTGGTCGCTGGAATAATAATAGTAGCCGAAAGAGTTCTGATACCATGCCGTTTCGTCTACAAATGTCAAAAATATTTCCGCATCTATTACATCCACCATCTCTCCTTTATCGTTCTCGGCTTTCTTTGCGATTATAATATTCGGGTTCTCGCCTCCTATTCCGTTTTGCGCGGCATTCTCAATGGCCGTTAAAATTTTATTGGTCCATCTGGCGCTAACGCTGCTGCTGACATTCGTAAGCGTGTAATATTGATTTGTAAGGGGTTTTCCGTAGTTTCCCCATTTACATAAGCTATACAGGTTTTTACCTGCATCCAGAATATAAGGGAAATTATTGCCGGAAGGAGAACCCGCATTTACTTTCGTATTTGCTTCGGATTTCTGGATGTCCGATAACTTGAAACTGATTTTCTTGTTTGCCACCTCTATATATACGCATTTGGGAAGTCCTATGGTAGGAGTACACAAATATACTTCTTTGGTTGCGTCGGGAAGGGTTATCTTTCCTGAGAATCTGCCGTTATCGTCGCTGTATATTGCAAATGCCGGATTTATCTGTTTCTTTGCTATAGAACCGTCTTCATTGGTTATATATGGGAATTCCGTATATATGTTAATAAGTGTCTTTATTCCTGTAGATTCATAATCTACATCCAGTGTGAAGTTGGATGTGGTCGAGAAATCCGGATAATCTTTCGGATCCGGCGGAGTAACAGGATCTACCGGTGTAGTTCTGTCTTTAACACAATTTGTTAGTAAAGCGATTCCGGCAAACGCTACTAATATTAAGTGTTTTAATTTTTTCATTTTTATTATTTTGAATTTAAATTTTATTTCGGAACTGTTCACGGGATATTCCGGAACAAATATAAAACAAAAAGTCAGACTTTGAAAAATCTTTTAACAAAATCTTAATATATTTCTGTAATACAATAATCAGATAAACAGTATGCATATGAATAGTGTAAATAATATCTTTGATATATTCTCTGTGGCAGTATTGTTCCGGATTTGGTGTAATTATAGCAGGAGTGTTCCGGGAAGGGCTTTTACGTTAAAAACCTGTCCCCGATATGGAAATAATAACAAAAGAGAACGGCTTTAAACCGTCCTCTTTAAAAATATAATTGCAGTATATTTTAGGCAGGTAGAGCAAGGAATGCAGCGGCGAATGCAAGGATCGCGTAAAGTTCGGGGAATACGGCAAGAATAAGGGTTTTGCCGAAAACATCCTGTCCGTTAGCCATTTCATTAATACCGTTCGCAACCAGCGATGCCTGTTTTACGGAAGAGAAGAAACCGACTATACCCAGAGCTACTCCTACCGCAAGAATTGCAAGGGAGGCATTGATAGAGAGGGTTTCCATTACTTTAAGTTTGTTGAGCATAAGGAAAAATCCTGCGAATCCGTAAAGACCCTGTGTAGAAGGGAGTGCGCAGAGGATCATAGACGAGCCGAATATGTCGGGATTTTTTTTAAGCGCCCCTATAGTCGCGTTACCGCCTATAGTTACACCGTATGTACTTCCTATGCAAGCTACTGCCAGCATAATGCCTAATCCTATGTAGGCCAGAAAGAATGGTAATTGTTCCATAATATCGAATTATTTTATTGTTTGTTATTATTAAATTTCGTTTATTCCTTTTTTGATTTTGCCAGAGGCGAGTACGGCCTTCCGCCTCCCCCGAATCCGGCATTTTTGTAAAATTCCACAAATGTAAGACGCATAGGGTGCACGAATGCTCCCAGAGCTGATAGAAACAGTACTGCAGTATGTCCTATTATAAGCATAAGTATCGTGAAGAACCATCCCAGATACGGGATACCGGACATCTCCATAGCTACAGAGTTTACTACCATTCCCAGGATACCTCCGGCGGTTCCTAATCCGAAAAGACGTATATACGATAACATATCCCCGAACACTCCCGTAGCGTCATATAATGAGAATACTCCTTTGACAGTCCTCACTATTATGTTTTTGTGGAACGATGAGAAGAATATTATAAGCCCCAGACCTGACAGGCCTATATAATTCACCCATTCGGGATACTGGAATTTCATCTCCATGGAAGCATAAGCTATTGCCGCCCAGGTTATGAATATTGCCCAGCCTATGTTTCCCAGCCCTGCGGTAAAACCTCTTGTTTTCATCATGTACACGGCATTGAGAAGCCTTGCGAACACTATCTGAACCAGTCCGAATATGATTGCGAACCAGAACATTTTAAGATCGGAGAAGAACATGTCAGCAATATTCTGCGGCATCGGAATGATCTCGTATAATTTGGTTCCGAAGAATGTACCGTTCAGGGCAGGCATTATCGTAGCCCCTAATCCCAGCCATGCTACTAGTTTGCCGTAATTGGCGAATTTCGGAACTTTGAAGTTCACTATAAGGCCGGCTGCTATAAGTACCAGCCCGTATCCCATGTCTCCTAGACAGAGTCCGAAAAACAGCATGTAGAACGGCGCAAAAAATATGGTAAGATCCAGCTCTCCGTAGTTAGGTAGCATATAAAGCTCCCCGATAGGTTCGTAGAGTTTACCGAAAAAGTTGTTTTTCAACTTAATAGGAGGGTTGTCCTCTTTTTTTGCGGCATCTTTGAGATAATATATGTTATTTTCTTCCAGGAATTTATCTACTGCGGTATCTGCTTCGGCAGGAGCGAAAGCCTCGAATATTACGATAGTCTCTTCTGCTTCTTTATGTGAATTGTTGTTTGCCAGATAAATATCCAGATCGGAAAATAAATCGTCTTTACGCTCTTCCAGTTGCGGGATGGCATTCGTAAGAGATAAAAACAGCGATTCGTTTTCTTTTATGCCGTTTTCCAGTTCAGTTGCTTTTTCCCGCAGAATATCAGCCGGAGTTTCAGGAAAATTACACTCCTGTCCGCTGAAAGAATAAAATTCTCCCTTAGGCTGCAATACGATGAAATAAACTTTTCCGTTTTCCGTATTTATTATATGCAGGGGATACTCCGTTTCCCATTGCGTATTAAACCGCTTCTGAGGGACGCAATAAAAATGCGGAATAAAATCCAGAGCTTTCAGCCTGTCCATATCTTCCTGTCTGAATATTCCCCAGGGAGCCGCTTCCGCCAGGGCGGATTCGGTATCTTTTAACATAGCGGAAAGTTTTTCTCTGAAGGCGGAGCTTTTTTGGTAGAGTTTAAGCGTGTCTTCATTCTCAGACTTCAGACCGGGGATTTCTATACCTTTTTTAAGTGCATCTTCTTTTAATGCCTTCAGCGATTTTATAGCCGTGTTATAGTCTGCTATCTCTTCAAATTTTTCTTTTGAGACAGTATCTACCGCCCTGTGACGGCGCGTAACATCAACCACACCTAATTCCTGAAGGCCCTGCAGAAATATATCAGCCTCTTTATGAAAGATCACAAAGGAGTATTTTGTCATTTTCTTAATCATTGTTTTCCTCCTCCTCTTCTATTAAGTGTCTTGTTTTCACAATTTTCTGAGATGCTTTGGAAAGATTTTCCTCATCCTCCATATACCTCTTTATTTTCCTTATCGCCTCCTGGTATCCCGGTATCTGCACTTTTTCATAAAGATTAACCTTTTGGGTTGTCTTTTTCCTTGAAAAATCCAGCAATCTCATTTTTTCGAGATATATTTCGGACTCTATACCTATCTGTGCAAGTTGTTGAAGTATTTTAACGCCGTCGGTGTACCAGAGAGGTTTTTTAAATACATCGAACTCTTTTACATCGTATACGACCTCTACCAGCGCGGGTGTTTTTACCCCGGCTATCTTGTCTGTTTTTAATACGACATCTTTTACAGATATGAGTCCCGGCTGGAATTCATTCCATAAAGCTGCCAGATATTCATACGAGATCAACGAGGCGGATAATTTCTCAACAAGCTCATCGCTTTTGGCTTTGGCGCGTTTAACCTCCATCCTCAGCGCGCTCTCTTTGTTTTTAAGAGTAGGCAGGGCGTTGGTACGTATCTTCAACTGTTTGTTGAGATCGTTAAGCGATGTTTTGTTAAATTGAAATTTAATAGCCATATCTATTTATTCCCTTTCCAGTATTTATCTACAAGGTTTTGTTTTATACCCAGTTCTTCGGGCTTGAAATATTTCCCGAACAGTTCCCAGGCAGTATCCAGCATCTGGTCTATCTTTATATTTACGTCAATAGCCAGCAACTTGGTAGAGTAATCTTTCGCATAGTCCAGGCAGCGCAGGTCGTAATCGCTAAGGTCGAAACCGTTTTCCAGTTTGGTTTTGGCATTTGCCGCGTCTGCATAGAGGCGTACGCCGGTATTCATAACCTGGCCGTGGTCTTCCCTTGTCTGCTTTCCGATAACTAATTGTTTCAGACGGGAAAGCGAACGGAACGGATCCACTATTACTTTTCCGGTATCCGAATCGAGCCTTAAAAAGAGCTGGCCTTCCGTGATATATCCCGTGTTATCCGGAATGGCATGGGTAATGTCCCCGTCATTGAGCGTAGTTACGGCTATAATGGTAATAGATCCTCCGTCGGGAAGCTGTACCGCTTTTTCATATATCTTGGCAAGGTCGGAATAAAGCGATCCCGGCATGGAATCTTTAGAAGGTATCTGATCCATACGATTACTTACGATAGACAGCGCATCTGCATATAATGTCATGTCGGTGAGCAGTACCAGCACTTTTTCGTTTTTATCTACCGCAAAATATTCGGCGGCGGTAAGCGCCATATCCGGAATAAGCAGCCGCTCCACGGGAGGCTGTTCCGTCGTATTCACAAAACTGATGATCTTGTTCAGCGCTCCTGCATTCTCGAACATCTGCTTGAAATAGAGATAATCGTCATTAGTAAGCCCCATACCGCCCATAATGATCTTATCCACGTCAGCCCTGAGGGCTACATTCGCCATAACCTGGTTATACGGTTGGTCGGGGTTGGCAAAGAAAGGTATTTTCTGTCCCGATACCAGAGTATTGTTAAGGTCTATTCCGGCGATACCGGTAGGGATAAGTTGTGAAGGCTGCCTCCTTTTATACGGATTAACGCTGGGGCCGCCTATATATCTCCTTTCCCCCTCTACTTTTGGGCCGTTGTCGATAGGATCTCCGTATGCGTTGAAAAAACGTCCCGCAAGTTCGTCGCTTACATTAAGTGCGGGCGGTTCTCCGAAAAATATAACTTCTGAATCGGTTGGAATACCCTCCGTACCGGAAAATACCTGCAACGTAACCAGGTCTCCTTTGATTTTTACTACCTGGGCAAGTTTTCCGTGAACGGTAGCAAGCTCATCGTTCGATACCCCCTGCGCTTTTAATGTAACCGTAGCTTTTGTAATGGCTTCCAGTTGGGTATATATTCTTTGAAATGCTTTAGTTGTCATGGCGGATTATTTTATTTAATTGCTCAAGGTACTTATTGAAATCTGCGCTTTCGTATTCCGAGTAGTTCATCTGGCGCATAATGTTTATTATGTTTTTATAGAATGCGGAACACTCTTCGAAATTTTCGAATTCCGCTTTGGTATCGCATATTTCCAGTACTTTTTTCAACATAAACTCCTGTCTTTCCATAGGAGAGGAACAGTCTATGCTGTCGAATGCGTCCTGTTGCAGGATAATGAAATCTATAAGCTCCGATTTCCAATATCTGGTATGATAATCGATAGGAACGCCGTCGTCTCCGAGAATATTTATCTGCTCGTAGGCCTCTTTACCTCTCAATATTATGTTTTTCGCTTTATGTACGCTATCTACCCAGTCAGGCGATATTTTATTATTGAGATATTCCATTATCTCAGGATATTCCAGATATTTTGAATAAGAATCTATAGGGTCTACGGCAGGATACCTTTTTCTGTCCGCCCTGCCCTGATTAAGCGCATAGAAACATCTTGCGGCTTTTTTAGTGGATTCGGTAACTGGTTCTTTAAGGTTACCTCCGGCGGGCGATACCGTTCCTATGAACGTAACGGAACCGGTGTTGCCGTTATTGAGCTTCACTATTCCGGCTCTCGCGTAGAAGTTAGAGATAATTGCCGGAAGGTCTACGGGGAATGCATCCGCTCCGGGAAGCTCTTCCATACGGTTACTCATCTCTCTTAACGCCTGCGCCCAACGGGAAGTGGAATCCGCCAGCAAAAGTACCTTCAATCCCATTGCCCTGTAATATTCGCCTATGGTCATTGCCGTGTAAACCGAAGCTTCGCGGGCCGCTACCGGCATGTTGGAAGTATTACATATAATGGTAGTCCTGTCCATTAATTTACGGCCTGTCCTTGCATCTATAAGTTCAGGGAATTCCGTGAATATCTCCACCACCTCGTTTGCACGTTCCCCGCATGCGGCCATAATAATCACATCTGCTTCTCCCTGTTTTGCTATCGCATGCTGCAATACGGTTTTTCCGCATCCGAAAGGACCGGGTATGAATCCTGTTCCTCCTTCCGCTATCGGATTAAGGGTATCTATTGTTCTTACTCCCGTCTCCATTATCCTGTAAGGCCGGGGCTTCTCCCTGTATCCGCCTATGGCTACTTTTACAGGCCATTTCTGTATCATGGTAACATTATGTTCCTCGCCCTGTTCGTCGGTGAGAACGGCTATTTTGTCGGTGACTTTGTAGTTCCCGGCCTGCGCTACCGATTTTACCGTGTATTCCCCTTTGAAACTGAACGGAACCATTATCTTGTGCGGCAACCAGCCTTCCTCGACTTCTCCCAGCCAGTCTGCGGCAATAACTTTATCCCCCGCTTTGGCTATAGGCTTGAATTCCCATTGTTTTTCCGTATCGATAGGAGAGGTGTATTCTCCCCTTTCCAGAAAGACTCCGGTCATTGTGGCGAGATTGTTCTGCAATCCGTCATAGTTACTGGAAAGCAAGCCCGGCCCAAGTGTGGCTTCAAGCATATATCCCTCAAACTCAACCTGATTACCTTTCTTCAAACCACGGGTACTCTCATAAACCTGCACGAACGCATTTTTACCGGTTACCTTTATGACCTCTGCCATTAATCTGGTATCTCCCATCTTAATAAAGCATATTTCATTTTGTGCAACGGGCCCGTCTACCTCTACCGTGACGAGGTTAGAGATTATGCCCGTAACTTTTCCTGTGGTATTCATATTTTAATTATTTTTTAATTATTTTTCAAATCTACTCCCGTAAAAGTGCCTCTTACTTCGTCTACCAGACGTTTGAACATTTCCTGCCCTGTCTTCTTATCCAACTTGTTCCATCTGTCTATAAGTTTTCCTTTTGCCAGAAAAGCCAGAATGACGTCCATGTTGAATACCCCGTATTCGTTGAACGAGCTTATGAAGTCCCATTTGAATTTATCCAGTAATTGTTCCTTTTCCAGAATGTTCTCCGTACCAAACACCTTATTCAGTTTCTCGGTCTCTTCCGGAGTAAGCTCTGCCGGAGAATAATTATGCGGGATTATTTTGTATCTATCATCCGTTGCCGCATCTCCCATCTCCTGTTTTTTTATAAAATCCACTTTTCTGTTCCTTATTTCGAGGTCGAGAGCAAAATATCTCCTTATAAAAGGATTTTTGCATCTGAAAGCAGCACTGTAAAAATGAGGATTGAGATTGGCTTCCCTGCTGCCGAAGTCGAACCATTCTATAAAACGCCTGTCTTTAGGGGAACTGCTTAAATATATAGCATCCCTTAAAATGTCGTACGAGAAGTTTTTATTATCGGCGCTTAGAACCAGCTCCGGCAATCCGGCGATTATATAGTGGTAATTATTCATTATTCGCCGAATAATAAAATTCTTGTTTTGGGTCTGAGGTATTCGGATATGATGGCTTCGAAGTCTTTATCGGTGAAACTTATCATATAACCTTCTCCCTGCGGCCCTATTTTAAATCCGCTGCCCAGGTTTTTTGAAAAAGTAACATTAATGCCGGCGGAACATAATTCCTTTATCTGTGTCCCGATAAAATCGTCCATGTCTTTTTTCTTGTTTTCGGGAAGAATAAGTTCCAGAGGAACGGGTTCGGCAGAAACCGGATTGAATGCGGTTACAATTATAGTGATGATTGATCGCAGGAAATCTGTGTTATCCAGTTGTGACGATACCGGAGCGGCTACCGCTTTTGCAATAATAGCTTTTTCTATTTGCTGCTTTATAGCGGAGAAGGCTTGCGTTGCGGCCATTTTTATATCGTTTTCGGATTTGGACTTTAGTTCGGCGGCTTCCTGTTGCGCGGCGTTAATCAGCTCTTTGGCCTTATCTTTCGCATCGGATATAATGGCGGCAGCCTCGTTTTTGGCATTTGCTTTCATTTGTTCCGCCTCCTGCTTACCTTTTGACAACCCTTCGTTATATAGTTTGTCGGTAAGTTCCTGCAGTTTGTTTTGCATATTTTTACCTCCTGTTTATTTTTAAAATTAAGTATCAAAGTTAATAATTATTTTTAATTAGCAGCTAAACCTGCCGTCATTTTTATTGTAATTCTAAACTTAATAAAACAAAGGAGGCTGCCTTTGATGGCAACCTCCGTATTGTTCCGGCAGATGCCGGGATATGTTTCGTATGCTTATGCCAGGAATCCGAGCAGGATACCGGCTGCAACTGCGCTGCCGATAACTCCGGCTACGTTAGGACCCATAGCGTGCATCAGAAGGTAGTTTCTCTTATCATATTCCAGACCTACGTTATTTGAAACACGTGCGGAGTCCGGGACTGCGGATACGCCCGCATTTCCGATAAGCGGATTGATTTTGTTGCCTTCTTTTAGAAATACGTTAAAGAGTTTAACGAACAAAACTCCGGCGGTAGTCGCTATTACGAAAGATAATGCTCCCAGCAGGAAGATTTTTACCGAACCCCATACGAGGAATTTGTCGGCCTGGGTGGAGCAACCTACGGTAACACCTATAAGGATAGTTACAACATCGATCAGCGGGCCTCTTGCCGTCTCTGCAAGACGTCTTGTCACGCCGCTCTCTTTAAGAAGGTTACCGAAAAACAACATACCCAATAGCGGGAGACCCGAAGGCACGATGAATGCCGTAAGCAGGAATCCGATAATAGGAAACATCTTCTTTTCGGTCTGTGATACCGCGCGCGGAGGTTTCATCTTTAGAACTCTCTCTTTGCTTGTGGTAAGCAGTTTCATTATAGGCGGCTGTATAACCGGAACGAGCGCCATATAGGAATAAGCCGAAACGGCGATAGCTCCCATGAGATCCGGAGCCAGCCTGCTCGACAGGAATATGGCGGTAGGACCGTCGGCTCCGCCGATAATACCTATCGCTCCCGCTTCCGCAGGAGAGAATCCTAAAAATAAAGCCAGTGCGTAAGCTCCGAATATACCGAACTGTGCGGCTGCACCTATAAGCATGAGCTTAGGATTGGATATAAGGGCGGAGAAGTCTGTCATAGCTCCTATTCCCAGGAAGATCAGAGGCGGATAAAACCCTTTCTGTACACCCTGGTAAAGAATATTGAGTACGGAACCTTCTTCGTACACCCCTACGTTAAGTCCGGGGAAAAGGGGAATATTTCCTATTACTATACCGAAGCCGATAGGGATCAGCAACAGCGGTTCCCAATCTTTTTTGATGGCAAGGTACACGAACAACAATCCTATTGCAATCATTATGATATGCCCTACCGTAGCATTGGCAAACCCTGTGTATTGAATGAATTGTCCGAGATTTGATAAAATGTTTGACTCTAGTATCATAATTATCCTATTATAATAAGAGGAGCACCTTCAAGAACCGAATCCCCTTTGTTTACTTTAATGCTTGATATTGTACCGTCGCATGTTGCTTCAATGACGTTTTCCATTTTCATAGCCTCGAGAAGAAGTACTTTCTGTCCTTTCTTAACGGCATCGCCCTCTTTGCAGCAAATATCCAGTATTACGCCCGGTAGCGGAGAGGTAATGGTAGTTCCTCCGGTTGAAGCGGCAGCGGGTTTGGTAACTTTAACCTCAGGCACTCCGGCAGGAGTGGCTTTAGGAGCAGCAGGTCTTGAAACCACAGGCGCGGCCTTTTTAATAGGTTTTTCAAACTCAACTTTGAAAGGTATTCCGTTTACCTCTACCTCTGCAATATTATCTTCCAGATCATTAACGGTAACAGCATAATCATTCCCGTTAATTTTTAATTTATATTCTTTCATCAGTAATCGTTTATTTTATTTTTTTAATTGCGGGGTCTCTCTCAGAGTGTAAATTTTAGAACTCCAAGGCGAGTATGTTTTAGAGACTTTATTTATTGTCAGTATTGTATTTTCGTAATCGTGAGCTTCCGAATCTATTTTATAACAGTGGAAAGCCATTGCTATTGCGGCGTAAACTTCTGCGGAAGGTTCTCCAGCTTTGGAACTCCTTTCTGTATCGGAGGCAGGCGATGTTCCTCTAGCCTTGATCGCCTTATCTGCTGCTTTACGGATAGAGTAGTTGCCCACGTTCTTAAATACGACGAACAGAAGCAGCAGAGCCATGAAAACTACGGACATTGCCGTTATTGCCATGATTCCGCCCGTAGGATCCGTCTCCATCATTTCCAGAGCCCTGGTCTTGTTCGCATGGATAACGTTGTTGGTGCTGGGGGTAACTTTTTCCAGTACCGCCCATCCTCCGTCAGGTCCCTGCTCCGCCTCTTTACGGGAAAGATTATAAGACTTTTTCATAAAGTGTATCGGAGTATGCGAACCTTCCCCGTCTACAACCCTTCCATAGGATTTATCGGCAGGGATTCCTCCGGCAGGAATGCTCACTCTGTCTATGACGGTTCTTCCGTCGCTGCTGACCAATAATATCTCCTTTGCATTTTTCAGATCGAAACTGATGTGGAATGTTCCCCTGTCGGGAAGATTATCCGCAAAGAAAAGAATGTGCTGGCGGGGTTTTACTTTCGTAAGAACGTCGCCTTTAGGTATCATATATTTTTTAAGATTGTCGGGATCGTCTGTTAAAAAACAACCTCCGACATCAACAGTACCGAACGATGTGTTGAAAAGTTCTATCCAGCCGCTTCTGTTGCCGTAATCGTCTACGTTCCCTTCATTATTTTCTATAAGGATCTCGTTAAGACGCATATCCGACATATTTTGCGCATTAACAGCGCCCGCAGCCGAAAGAAGTACTCCCAACAACAAAAATATTTTAGTTAATTTCTTCATCTTTTCGTTTTTTATGGATTATAGAGGAAGATTGTCATGTTTCTTAGGAGGATTTACCAGTTTCTTGGTAGATAACTGCTGCAGAGCGCGGATAATACGGAAACGGGTATTCCTGGGCTCGATAATATCGTCTATATAGCCGTATTTAGCCGCATTGTAAGGGTTTGCAAACGCATCCCTGTACTCTTTCTCTTTTTCCGTTGCAAAAGCGGCGGGATCCGCAGCCTCTTTCATTTCTTTACCGTAAAGTACCTCTATCGCTCCGGAAGGTCCCATAACCGCAATCTCTGCGGTAGGCCATGCGTAGTTAATATCTCCTCTCAGATGTTTTGAACTCATCACGCAATATGCTCCTCCGTATGCTTTCCTTAATGCGATGGTAACTTTAGGAACGGTAGCTTCCCCGTATGCATAAAGCAGTTTCGCACCGTGAAGTATGATTCCGCCGTATTCCTGTTGGGTACCAGGCAGGAAGCCAGGAACGTCTACCAGTGTTACCAGTGGAATATTGAATGCGTCGCAGAAACGTACGAACCTTGCGGCTTTTCTCGAAGCGTTGTTATCGAGCACCCCGGCAAGCACTTTAGGCTGGTTGGCAACTATACCTACCGACTGTCCGTTGAAGCGTGCGAAACCTACTACTATGTTTTTGGCGTAGTCTTTATGCACTTCTAGGAATTTGCCTTCATCTACGATACTGCCTATCACTTCGTAAACATCATACGGTTTGTTCGGATTATCCGGAATAATGTCGTTAAGTACGTCTTCGAGCCTGTCTATCGGATCTTCGGTAGGAACAATAGGAGTCTCTTCCAGATTATTCTGAGGAAGATAGCTTAAAAGGTCTTTTATAACCTGTATGCCTTCTTCTTCCGTCTCAACTGCAAAATGCGCTACTCCGCTCTTGGCTGCATGTACGCTCGCTCCTCCAAGTTCTTCTTGTGTTACATCCTCGCCTGTAACGGATTTTACAACTTTAGGGCCTGTAAGGAACATATAACTTGTACCTTTGGTCATTATATTGAAGTCCGTAAGCGCAGGAGAGTAAACGGCTCCTCCGGCGCACGGCCCGAAAATAGCTGAAATCTGAGGCACAACTCCTGATGCCAGAATATTTCTCTGGAAAATTTCTGTATAGCCGGCCAAAGCATTTACACCCTCCTGTATACGCGCTCCGCCTGAGTCGTTAACTCCTATTACCGGTGCTCCCATTCTCATGCCCTTATCCATGATTTTGCATATCTTCATGGCGAAACTTTCCGAAAGAGAACCTCCGAATACCGTGAAATCCTGTGCAAAAACATAAACCAATCTTCCGTCTATCGTACCGTAACCTGTTACAACACCGTCTCCGAGGAATACGTTCTTTTCCATTCCGAAGTTGGTACAACGGTGTGTTACGAACATATCGAACTCTTCAAAACTACCTTCGTCCAGAAGCATGTTTATCCTTTCGCGAGCTGTATATTTGCCTTTTGCATGTTGGGAGTCAATTCTTTTTTGTCCACCCCCTAGACGCGCTTTCTCACGTAGTGAAATAAGCGCTTTTACTTGTTCGAGTTGCTGGCTCATTTTATGTTTGATTAAATTTTTATAATGAATTTACATTTTTGAGGGATCTTCACAAAGTTCGGTAAGTACGCCTATTGTGGATTTCGGGTGCAGGAATGCTATATTCAAACCTTCCGCACCTTTTCTCGGAGCTTTATCTATAAGCTGAACACCTTTTCCGGCCAGTTCGTCGAGAGCATTCTGAACTCCGTCGGTGGCAAATGCGATGTGGTGAACGCCTTCTCCTTTTTTCTCAATGAATTTAGCTATCGTGCCTTCAGGATCGGTACTTTCAAGGAGTTCTATTTTTGTCTGGCCAATTTTGAAGAAAGCTGTTTTTACTTTCTGATCTTTTACTTCCTCAATAGAGTAGCATTTAAGACCCAGTTTCTCTTCATAATAAGGAATAGCCGTCTCCAGAGATTTTACGGCTATGCCAATGTGTTCGATATGTGATAGTTCCATTGCTAGTAGTAATTATTGTGTTTATTATGATAAAAAATTATCCGACAAAATTAATAAATATTATACCTTTGTCATAATTTTTCAAAAAAAAAATCAATTATTTTAATCTTTATAAAAGTTTAGCTGATAATGGGATTCAGGATTCATAATTACTATCTTTTGGTTATATGGAGGATTTTTCTTGTATATATATTGTTCACATTGTGCCGTGCCGTTTTTGTCTGTTTTAACTGGCATCTGCTGGAACCGGTATCGGGAGGACAGTTATTCAGAATTTTTACCGGAGGGCTTATGTTCGACAATACCGCGATATTGTATTCCAATATATTATATATCTTCCTGGCGTTTATTCCGGCTCCTTTCGTAAAAACCAATTTGTTCCAGAAAATACTGAAATGGTTATATGTGGCGGTGAATTTTATAATTATCGCGATAAACCTTATGGATACCATTTATTTCAGGTTTTCGCTGAGAAGGACCAGCATGACTTTTTTTACCGAATTCAAGGGAGATGTAAAGTTCGCTAAAATATTCCTGGAAAGTATATCGTTATACTGGTATATATTTATAATAGGTATAATTTTTCTGCTGGCTCTTATATTTTTGTCGGGAAGCTACAGGAAGAAAGAGAGAAGATATGACGTGAATCTCAGTAATTCCGTAAAATATTTTAACCGGAAAGATTTCGGATGGAAATTTTATCTCTCTCAGGCGGCAGCTTTGCTCATTACCGCACCGCTGTTCATAATAGGAGTACGCGGCGGGACTACGCGCACTATGCGGCCTATAACATTAAGCAATGCCAGCGATTTTGCCGACAAAGCTATCCATACTTCGGCAGTACTTAACACGCCGTTCTCCCTTATAAGGACGATAGGAAAGGATAAATTCCATTACCAGAGGTTTTACGGCGATACATCTCTGCTGGCCGCCAATTTCGATCCGAGGCATAATATCGCTCCGGAGCCGGCCTCCCAGACTACGGCTATAAAACTTGCCGGGGGTACGGATCTAAAAGGTAGAAATGTCGTTATTATCATAATGGAGAGTTTTGCCGCGGAGAATATGAGATTTCTAAACAAGGCCCTGGATAAAAATTACACCCCTTTCCTGGACTCCCTCTCCAGACAAGGCGTACTTTGTACCGGAGCTTTTGCAAACGGCGGCAAATCCATAGATGCGGTTCCGTCCATTCTGGCCTCTATCCCAAGCCTTATAAACTCTTTTGCCGTCACTCCTTATTCCACAGACCAGATACACGGGTTGCCGGCGATACTCCAGGGAATGGGATATTATACGGCTTTTTTTCACGGAGCTCCCAATAACTCCATGGGTATAAGGGCCGTCTCCGGCTCTTGCGGAATAAAAAATTATTTCGGTAAAGACGATTATAATAATAACGACGACTTTGACGGCGCCTGGGGAATATGGGACGAATACTTCCTGCAATACGTGGGAAGAAAAATATCCACTTTCAGGGAGCCTTTTATGACGGCGTTGTTTACCCTTTCCTCGCATCATCCTTTTAAAGTTCCCGACAAATATAAAGACATTCTTCCCGACGGGCAGGTTCCTTTGCAGAAGGCCATCGCATATGCCGATATGTCTCTCGGAAAATTCTTCAGGAGCATAGAACGGGAACCGTGGTTTAAGAATACGATATTTGTAATTACTCCCGATCACGGAACGGTTGCCGATCTCTATCCTAAACATATAACCTCGCTGGGACGAATGATGATACCTATTATATATTATGCTCCCGGCGCTATCCTTCCCGGAGAATATCACGGCGTTACGCAACAGATAGATATAATGCCTACATTATTGGGACTGTTGGGGTACGGGGAACCTTACCTGGCTTTCGGCAGGGATATAAACGGAGGACGTTCTCCTTATATGGTGAACTGGTCGGATAATTCGTTCCAGTTGGTAAAAGGAGATTCGCTTATAATCAGGGATCTGAAAGAAATAAAGGGTGTCTATAACTATAAAACGGACTCTTTACTCAGGAATAATCTCTATCCTGCCGGCATATCGGATAAGCCGCTTCTTGAAAAACAGGATAATTTTTTTAAGGCTTTTATTCAGCAATACGTAAATCGTCTTATAGACGATGAACTTACCTGCACCGGGCCGGCCGGCGCAGATTCTTATTCGGACAGATCCATGAGGTGATAGACGTTCTGGACGTCATCATCGTTTTCTATTCTTTCTAGGAGTTTTTCAATATCGGCACGCTGTTCGGCGTTCAGTTTTTTAGGCTCGGCGGTAGGTATCCTTTCGAACTGTCCGGAAATCAGTTCATAGCCGTTTTCCTCGATATATTTCTGGATGCTTCCGAATGATTCGAATCCGCCGTATATTATGATCTCGTCCTCTTCTCCGAAAATCTCTTCCGCTCCGTAATCTATCAGTTCCAGTTCCAGTTCTTCAAGATCTACCGGTTTATCCGATTTGATCCTGAATACGCATTTGCGTTCGAACATGAAATCTACACTGCCGGACGTTCCCAGGGAACCGTTAGATTTATTAAAATAGCTACGGACGTTGGCTACCGTACGGGTTGTGTTATCGGTTGCCGTCTCTATAAGGAAAGCTATCCCGTGAGGTCCGTATCCTTCGTATACCACCTCTTTGTAATCGGCATGATCTTTCTCTACCGCTCTTTTTACAGCCCTTTCGATATTATCTTTGGGCATATTCTCGCTTTTTGCGGTTTGAATCAGAGAGCGCAGTTTGGGATTTGTGTCGGGATCGGTACCTCCCGCTTTCGCTGCGATAGTTATCTCTTTACCTAATCTCGTAAAAACGCGGGCCATATTGCCCCAGCGTTTCATCTTCCTCTCTTTTCTGAATTCGAAAGCTCTTCCCATGACTATTTTTTACTGGCCTGGATACGAGAAATGTATTTGCTTATCTCATATCCTTCTGGTGATTGTGGATATTTGTTTTTAACGGTTTCATACATTTTCAGAGCCTCCTGAGGCTGTTCCAGTTCTTCATACATTATACCGGCTTTAAGAAAATAAGCGGCCGCAAAAATATTGTCTGTAGCATTGGCGGCTTTCTGATACTCGCCTGCTGCGGCTTTAAGATCTCCCAGGCCTGCGTAAGCATCTCCCATGCAAGCAATAGCCCTTGCTGAAATGATCGCATCCTCGCCTTTGTATTTTTTTAGGTATGTAAGGGCTTCGTTGTAATTTCCCAGGTGAAGTTCGCTCACTCCTGCATAAAAATACACCGCTTCCGGAGCATGTGAGCCGTAATCCTGGATAACCTGTTTGAATCCCAGTGTATTTCCGTCTCCGTTAAGCGCTTTTTCAAAATCATCGGCCCTGAAATATTGTTCTGCGGGAAATAGCTGCGAAAGGGCCTCCTGCTGTTTGGGCTGAGTTATAAAATTGTGATACGCTAATATGCCCGCGGCAATCACTATCGCGGCAACGGCTGTGTAAAGCATTGGCTTTTTGTAGGTTTCAAAAAATTGTTCTGTTTTTGATAAAGCCTCTTCCACCTTTATCTCCGGCTCCTGAGTTTTTTTATTCTTTGACATTGTTTATTTGTTTTTAAGCAGGATGCAAATTTACAATAATTTACCGAATCACAAAGATAATTTTACATTTTATTAATATCTTTGCACGGATAGATCATGGCGATATGTATTTAAACAGGATTTTAATTTCGAATTTTAAAAATATAAGAGAGGCGGATCTCCGTTTTTCAAAGAAAATAAATTGTCTTCTGGGAAACAACGGAGAAGGAAAAACCAATCTGCTCGATGCCATATTCTATCTTTCCGCCACTAAAAGTTTTTTTCACAATTCTGATGCTTACACATTTACTTTCGGAGAGAGTTCCGCCGCTCTTAACGGTTCTTATATTACGGGTTCGGGGACGGAGGAGAGAATAAGCATAGGCGTAAAAAGCGGAGGAGAGAAGATTGTAAAAAGGAATGATAAACAGTATCAGAGACTTGCCGAGCATATAGGCCTTATCCCGATAGTTATGGTCTCTCCCGCCGATTCTTGTATTATAAACGACGGAGGGGAGGAGAGGCGCAGATTTATGAACCTTATACTTTCTCAGGTTGATAAGGAATATCTTAAACGTATCCAGAATTATAACCAGCTTTTGGCCCAGAGGAACAAACTGCTTAAAATGCAGCAGATTTCCTATGAGCTTCTGGATACTATAGGAATGCAGATGGAGGCGCATGCGGAATATGTATATAATAAAAGGAAAAAGCTCTGCAGGGATTTGTCGGTGAAGGTAAAAGGTTTTTATAATTCTTTATGCGGCTCAAAAGAGGAAATATCTCTCGGTTATGTTTCCGATCTCGAAAAAGGAGATTTGAGTTCAGTTTTCGAATCCGCTCTGGAAAGAGATCTGTTTTTACGTTATACTTCGTCAGGGATACACCGGGACGATATGATTTTCTCCATGCAGGGGTATCCTATAAAAAAATGCGGCTCACAGGGACAGCAGAAGAGTTTCCTTATCTCCCTCAAACTTGCACAGTTCTTTATAATGAAAGAGCTGCACGGGGTTTCGCCGATTTTGCTTCTTGATGATGTATTCGATAAACTGGATATGCAGAGAGTGGAATATCTGCTCGGCCTGGTGGCGAGCGATGATTTCGGACAGATTTTCATTTCCGACAGCAATAAGGTGAGAATGGATTCCATTGTAGGGAGAATAACCAGCGAACGGAAGAGTTTTGAGGTGAAAAACGGGTGCTATAATGAGATTATACATACATGAGACGGGAAAATTCAAAAATAATATCGCAGGTAATCGCCGAATATATAAAAGAACTGGGGCTTGAAGAGGGTTTGCAGAGAGTGAAGATTTTTCAGGCCTGGGATCTTGTAGTAGGGGAAAGAGCAGCCCGCCTCACTTCCGCTAAATTTTACAGAGGCGGTATTCTCTATTGTACCGTAAATTCATCGATGATAAGGATGCAACTCTCATATAGAAAGGATGATATTATTTCACAGCTTAATAAATTATTGAATGCCAGTTTAATTAACAATATTGTTTTAAAATGAAACATTTTTGTTACATTGTTTTTTCAATGAAATTACCGATAATGAAGATAGTTATAGATAAGGATATTCCTTTTATAAAGGGGGTGTTTGAGCCTTTCGCGGAAGTGGTTTATATGAAAGGTGCTGATATAGACGCCGGTGTCGTAAAAGACGCGCAGGCTATTATTGTACGTACCAGAACCAGATGCGGCAGGGAACTTCTTGAGGGCAGTTCCGTAAAAATAATAGCTTCCGCCACAATAGGAAAAGATCATGTGGATATGGATTATTGTAATGCTAACGGCATAAAATTTACTAATGCCGCAGGATGCAATGCCGGAGGGGTTATGCAATATGTTTTTACCGCGCTGTATGCCCTGGGAAATGAGAAGGGAATATCTTTTCCCGTATCGGGAGGAAAGAGGAAGGTACTCGGAGTTATAGGTGTCGGCAATGTAGGGAGTAAAGTCGCGGAGTTGGGGGAGTATCTTGGTTTTGAAGTACTTAGAAATGATCCTCCGAAAGAGAGGGAGCAGACGCTTGCGTTTAATAACGGATATTTGCCACCGGAAGATTTTAAAGATTATTATTCTCTGGAATATCTGCTCGGGCATTCTGATATTATTACGCTCCATGTCTGCCTTGACGAAACTACCCGCGGAATGGCGGACGGGGAGTTTTTTTCCAAAGCCGGCAACGGGGTTATTTTTATAAATACCTCCAGAGGAGAGGTTGTGGACGAAACGGCATTGCTCGGATGCGTAAATAAGCCGGGCGGACTTATACTGGATGTATGGAATAATGAACCTGATATTAACCGCGAACTGCTTGCGTCAGCGGATATTTCCACTCCGCATATAGCCGGTTATTCCTATGAAGGTAAATTGAACGGAACCGGTATGGTAGTGCAATCTGTTGCCGATTTTTTTGGTATAGAGCAACTTAAAAAGTTTACAGTTATTCCCTGTACGCCTAATGTCAATCATATCTCTTTAAAAGAGTTGCCGCAGAATAAAATTTACGAAATTCTTAACAATATTTTTCCTATCTTTGAACAAAGCCGGATATTGAAAAATGCTCCGGTAGATTTTGAAGAAATCAGAAGTAATTATAAGTATAGGAGAGAGTTTTATGTTAAACAAGAATGAGCAAAAACAGTTGGCGGGGAGAGGTATTTCCCTTGAAAAATTCAATGCGCAGCTTGATAATTTTAAAAACGGATTTCCCTTCCTGAAAATAGTCCGGGCAGCTACTCCGGTTAAAGGTATAAAAGTTCTGGATTCCGGCGGACAGGAACAGGCATTGGAAACCGCAGCCGGTTTTACCGGAAAAATATGTAAATTCGTTCCCGCTTCCGGAGCGGCTACAAGAATGTTCAAAGACTTGTTCGAGGCACTGGCCTGTGTTGAGAAGGGGGAAGAGATCAAAGAGGGTTCGCCGGCTTTTAAATTCGTTTCCGACATAGACAAGTTCCCGTTTTTCGATACCGGACACATACTGAAACTTACACTCCGTCCAGACGGTCTGAATTACGGCTCCAAACCTAAAGGGTTAATAGAGTTCCATAAATATAAAGAGGGCAACAGAACGCCTTTTGAAGAACACCTTGTGGAGGGAGCGTTGTATGCTTGCGGGGAAGGCGGAACCGTAAAAATGGTAATAACCGTTTCCGGGGAACATATGGAAGGTTTCCGGAATCTTCTGGATTCCGTAAGGGAGAAATATGAAAAACGTTTCGGTTGCAGGTACGATATAGATTTTACCACCCAGTCGCCCTCTACCGATATTGTTGCAGTAGATATGGATAATAACCCTTTCCTTAAAGATGACGGAACCCTGCTTTTCCGGCCGGGAGGTCACGGGGCTTTGCTGGACAATCTTAATAATATAGATTCCAATATCATAATAATAAAGAATATAGATAATGTGGTAAAAGAGTCTCTTATAGAACAGACCGTAAGGTGGAAAAAGATACTTGCCGGAAGGGTTATACAGTTGCAGGAAAAGATATTTTCCTATCTCAGAGAGTTTGAAAGAGTTGATGAAGATAATATTCCGGTAACCCTTTTAAATGAAATTACCGCTTTTATGGCATCGGAATTCTGTGTGGAGTTTCCTGCAATGAAGGATAGGGAACTTGCCGGAGAAGTCAGGAAAAAACTTAACCGTCCCGTACGTGTTTGCGGTATGGTTAAGAATGAAGGAGAGCCTGGCGGAGGCCCTTATGTAGTGCTCTCTCCGGAGGGGATTACTTCATTACAGATTTTAGAAGAAGCCCAGATAGACAAGTCCGATCCGGATGCTTTGACGGCCGTGAAAAACGCCACTCATTTTAATCCTGTGGATCTGGTTTGCGCCGTGAGGGATTATAAAGGGGAAAAATTCGATCTGCATAAATATTCCGATCCTCTCACCGGATTTATTTCTTCCAAGAGTTATGAAGGCCGTCCGCTTAAAGCGCAGGAATTGCCGGGATTATGGAACGGAGCTATGAGCGACTGGAACACTCAGTTCGTAGAAGTTCCGCTTATTACGTTCAATCCTGTAAAAACGGTTCTGGATCTGCTGCGCGAACAGCATTGCTGAAAATATACGAAAAGCGCCGGAATGCATCATTATTTCAGTTAATTGCATTCCGGTGCTTTTACTGTCCGTATTATTTCTGTTTACCAGCCCAACACATAGGAGAAAATAAGCGGAGCGACTATCGTTGCATCCGATTCCACTATGAATTTAGGAGTTTTTGCCTCGAGTTTGCCCCATGTGATTTTTTCATTCGGAACGGCTCCCGAATAAGAACCGTATGAAGTAGTTGAATCCGAAATCTGGCAGAAATATTTCCAGAGCGGAACATCATGCCATTCGAGATCCTGCGCCATCATAGGTACGACACAGATAGGAAAATCGCCGGCGGTACCGCCGCCTATCTGGAAAAATCCTACGCCTTTTCCTCCTGAATTTTCCCTGTACCACTCCGTAAGGAATATCATTGTCTCTATGCCGTTCTTTACAAGATGCGGAGAGAATTCTCCTTTGATGCAATGCGCCGTGAAGATATTACTTGTAGTGCAATCTTCCCATGCAGGCACTACGATAGGAATATTTTTCTCGCAAGCCGCAAGCACCCAACTGTCTTTAGGATCTATTTCATAATATTGTTCGAGAACGCCGCTTCTTATCAGCTTATACATAAACTCGTAAGGCAGGTATCTCTCTCCTTTTTCGGCCGCGTCCCTCCATATATCCAGAAGATGTTTTTCAAGCCTCCTGAACGCTTCCTCCTCAGGAATACATGTATCCGTAACCCTGTTCATATGTTCTCTTAAAAGCTCTTCCTCCTGTTCCGGAGTTAAATCCCTGTAATGCGGAACCCTTTTATAGTGGGAATGGGCTACCAGATTCATTATATCCTCTTCTAAATTATTTGCCGAACAGGATATAATATGTATTTTATCCTGACGTATCATCTCCGCAAGAGATAAGCCGAGTTCGGCCGTACTCATTGCGCCTGCCATGGCAAGCATCATTTTTCCGCCGTCTTTAAGTTGTTCTTCATATCCTTTGGCGGCATCTACCAATGCAGCGGAATTGAAGTGGCGGTAATGATGTGTTATAAATTGGGAAATAGGACCTTTGTTCATATTATTTATATAAGATTTATATTTGAGCGCAAATTTATTAAATTTTTCATATTTTTGCAGAATATTTTTTTAACAATTTACTACCTATAACTTTATTAGTTTGAACCATGATAACCACAACAGCAGTTAAAGCTTTTCAGACTATTGAAACTCCGTTCTATTATTATGATATGGAGTTGCTTGATAAAACTTTGGATTTGTACGCATCCCTTATAGATAAATATAATTATTCCGCCCATTACGCCTTAAAAGCAAATGCCAACGACAGAATACTTACCGCTATAAGGAAAGCCGGGCTAGGAGCCGATTGCGTAAGCGGCAATGAGGTTGACCTTGCCGTAAAATCCGGTTTTTCTCCCGGCAAGATAGTTTATGCCGGTGTCGGCAAATCGGATAAGGAGATAAATATGGCGCTGAACTCCGGGATATTCAGTTTTAACTGCGAGTCGGTTCCTGAAATAGAGATAATTAACGGACTTGCTGCGGATATGGGTAAGAAAGCCGGAATAGCTTTAAGGATAAATCCGGATATAGACGCGCATACCCATAAGTATATCAGTACCGGCCGGAAAGAGGATAAATTCGGTATAAGTCCCTGGATGTTCGGCGATGTTCTGGAGTTGATAAAAAAATGCGGCAACGTAGAACTCGTGGGGCTGCATTTTCATGTGGGATCGCAAATATCTGATCTTAATGTGTTCAAACTCCTTTGCAAAAGGATAGGGGAGTTGCAGCAATGGTTCACCGACAGGGATGTATTTATTCCCAACCTGAACCTGGGAGGCGGACTGGGTGTTGATTATGATAACCCGAATGAAAATCCGGTAGCCGACTTCAGACGGTATTTCGAGATTATAAACGGTAATCTCGTTGTAAAACCGGGACAACATGTACATTTTGAGCCGGGACGCGCTATTGTTGCACAGTGCGGACATCTTATATCCAGGGTGTTGTATATAAAGAGAGGCCAGAGGAAAAAATTTGCCATACTTGATGCCGGGATGAACGATCTTATAAGGCCGGCTTTGTATCAGGCCTTTCATGCGATAGAAAATTTAACTTCGTCGGGAAGGAAAATGAGATATGATGTCGTAGGGCCGGTATGCGAATCCAGCGACAGGTTCGGAAAAAACGTATTGTTGCCGCAGACGGAAAGAGGGGATATTATAGCGTTGCATACAGCCGGGGCTTACGGACAGGTGATGGGTATGAAATATAATCAGAGAGATATAGCCGCGGCTTATTATTCCGATGAGTTGCCGGGATTTTGATAAAACTATAAAAGAATATATATGCCGAGAGTCAGTTCCAAAGAGAAATATATAATTCAGACTTACGAACTTTTCAAAAGGAAAGGGCTTAGGTTGAACATGGAGCAGATAGCTGCCGGGTTGAACCTTACTAAAAAGACCCTGTATAATAATTTTGAAAGTAAGGAGGACCTTATAAGGACGGTTATAAATTATTTCTTTTCCAGATTGGAGAAAAATATAAACGGTTCCATGAAGCACAGCAGGAATGCGATAGAAGGGCTGTTTCTTATATCGTCCGTCGTAAGGAATGAAACGGAACAAATGGGAGAGGAACTGCTCATGGATATGTCGTGGTATAAATCGGAGATAAAGTTGCTCGATTATACCAGCCGTACAAGCTTTTATTCGAAAGTCATAAGGGAGAATCTGGAACGGGGCATAAAGGAACAGCTTTACAGAAGCGATCTGAATATAGATTATACCACATTGTTTTACACATCGGCAGTAGAACGGTTTTATAAATGGGACGGATCATATCAGTTTTTGAGTGATTCTTACCAGTTTCATTCGGAGCTTGTGAAGCATCATTTGTATTCTGTGGTAAGCAACAGCGGAAGGATAATACTTGAATCATATTTGTAAACGAAATATAAATTAATATATGTTTGAAAATTTAATTGACAGGCTGGAAGGTTCTTTCAAGATATTGAAGGGAGAAGGAAAAATTACCGAAATTAATGTTGCGGAGACGCTCAGGGATATAAGAAAAGCTCTCCTGGATGCCGACGTAAGTTATAAAATAGCTAAAAAATTCTGTGACGATGTAAAAGATATAGCTCTGGGGCAAAATGTGCTTAAAGCTGTTAAGCCAAGCCAGATGATGATAAAGATCGTTCATGACGAACTTACCCGGCTAATGGGGAGCGAGGCGGTTGATATAAATATAAAGGGAACCCCCGGTATAGTGCTGGTAGCGGGATTGCAGGGTTCGGGTAAAACCACTTTTTCCGGGAAACTGGCCCTTAATTGCAAAACGAAAAGATCTCTGAAAACATTGCTGGTTGCGGGGGATGTGTACAGGCCGGCGGCTATCGAACAGTTGAGAATCCTGGGCGAACAGATAGGGGTTACAGTTTATACGGAAGAAGGTTCGAAAGATCCCGTATCTATAGCTAAAAATGCGGTTGATATGGCTAAACGCGAGGGATATTCTCTTGTGATAATAGATACGGCGGGACGTCTTGCCGTTGACGAGGAGATGATGACGGAGATAGCCGCAATTAAACGGGCTGTAAATCCTACGGAAACATTATTTGTAGTGGACTCCATGACCGGGCAGGATGCGGTAGAGACGGCGAAAGCATTTAACGACAGGCTCGATTTCGACGGGGTGGTGCTTACCAAACTGGACGGCGATACAAGGGGAGGAGCGGCTCTTTCCATAAGGGCCGTGGTTGATAAGCCTGTTAAATTTGTGAGCGCGGGGGAAAAAATGGAGGCTCTGGATGTATTCCATCCTAATCGTATTGCAGACAGGATACTCGGTATGGGAGACGTGGTGTCGCTTGTGGAAAAGGCTCAGGAGCAATTCGATGAAGAAGAAGCAAGGAAATTGCAAAAGAAGCTGGTGAAAGATCAGTTTACACTCTCCGATTTTTACGACCAGATACAGCAGATCAAAAAAATGGGCAATATAAAAGACCTGGCATCCATGTTGCCCGGGGTAGGTAAAGCTTTGAGGGATGTGGATATTGATAATTCTGCATTCAAGGGCGTAGAGGCCATTATTCTGTCCATGACCCTGGAAGAACGGAATAATCCGCAGTTGATAAACGGGAGCAGACGGAAAAGGATAGCGCAGGGAAGCGGTACTTCCATTGCGGAGGTGAACAGATTGCTCAAACAATTTGAAGATACCAGAAAAGTTATGAAAAATATGGCGGGCGGCGGGGCCAGGAATGCCATGCGTGCCATGAAATCTATGCGGAGAAAATAAATAATATAAAATCAAATTGAGTTTATGACACAATATTTAGACGGAAAATCCGTATCGGACGGAATAAAACAGGAAATAGCCGGCAAGGTAAAAACTATAATTGAAAACGGCGGAAAGCAACCTCATCTGGCAGCTATACTTGTGGGGGATGACGGGGCGAGCCAGACCTATGTGGGACATAAAGAGAGAGCCTGTGCACAGGTAGGGTTTAAATCCACGCTGTTAAGGTTTGAGAATACCATATCCCAGCAGGAGCTTATAAAAGTGATAGAAGGATTGAACAGCGACGATGATATAGACGGCTTTATAATACAGCTTCCGCTTCCGGCCCATATAGATGAAGACAAGATCATAGAGACTGTAGATCCCGGCAAGGACGTGGACGGCTTCCATCCGGTTAATGTCGGGAAGATGGTTCTGGGACTTCCCGCTTTTATTCCGGCAACACCTTACGGCATAATGAAACTGCTGGAAACTTACGACATTAAAACTTCCGGGAAACATTGTGTCGTACTGGGCAGAAGCAATATCGTGGGCAGACCTATGGCGAATCTCCTCTCGGCAAAAAGCAAATACGGAGATTGCACCGTCACCATGTGCCACAGCAGAACAAAAGATCTTTCATATTATACCCGCCAGGCGGATATAATAATAGCCGCGATAGGAATACCGGAGTTTTTGAAAGCTGATATGGTAAAAGAAGGAGCTATCGTAGTTGATGTGGGAATTACACGTATAGCCGATAACACAAAAAAAACAGGCTACCGTCTTGCGGGAGATGTGGATTTTGAAAATGTAGCTCCCAGATGTTCATATATAACACCGGTACCGGGAGGAGTAGGTCCTATGACAATAGTATCCCTGCTGATAAACACATTGGAAGCATCACAGAGAAAACATATAAAAAAATAATCCTGAACAACCTGAATTTTTTATATAATGAATTAACCTGAAAATTTTTTATAAATGAAATTAACCTAAAAAATTTTTAAACGTATGAACCGAACATAAACTTTTTTAATCATAAATTAGCCGTAGGCAATGATTAAAATAAGTTAATGGGAGAGCGAAGCGGCTCCTATCGCTCTGAAAATTTTTTATAAATGAAATTAACCTAAAAAATTTTTAAACGTATGAAAACTCTTTTTTTAACATCTCTGGTGTTATTTTGCTGTACCGTATGTTACGGACAGCAGCGCGGTTCGTCGCAGAAGATGTCCGATACGGATAAACTTCTCAGATCTATGCATAAAAATATTACTTCCGAAAAATTGTACGGATATGTGAAACATCTTTCCGATTCCACAATTTATCAGGGAAGACTTGCCGGTTCGGAAGGAATGAACAGGGCGGTAAAGTGGGCGCAGTCTTTATTTAAAGAGTGGGGGCTTGAAGTTCTGCCCGGCGCTCCTGATTTTATACAGCAATATCCTCACCCTTGTGTGGAGGTTGGATACGGCAGTTATATGAAAATATTATTCCCGGTAGAAAAGACGGGAAAACGGAAAGGCGAAAGCGTTTATCTTGAAAAAAGCTATCCCTGGGCCGACGGCTGGTTTGCCGGCGGGACTTCGGGTAACGGGGAAGTAACTGCGGATGTGGTTTATGTTGGGTACGGCGTTACCGCTCCCGAACTCGGATATGATGATTATGCCGGAATCGACGTAAAAGGAAAAATAGTTTTAATGGAGGGGGAAACACCCAATACCAGCCGTAATGAGGATACGTTGAAAATGTGGTATCCTTACACCCTTCATCAGCATAAAGTTGAAAATGCGGTAAAACACGGCGCCTCAGGGATGCTTTATAAATGGGTTCCCGGACCTAATAACCTTTATGATCCCGGTTTCGTATATGCTTACGTTACCGAAATGGTGGTAAACGATATTTTCCTGGGGACGGGGAAAAAGTACAGGGAAACGGTAAGGGCTATAAAGAAAGATAAAAAGCCGGCTTCTTTCGCTACCGGCAAAAAGGCCGTTATTAAAATGAATACTGTTTATAATCCGGATGCTACCGGTAAAAATGTAGTAGGATATATCAAAGGTTCCGATCCCGTATTATGCAATGAATATGTTATAGTATCCGGACATCTGGATCATCTGGGAATGATACCTTATCATATAGCAGGGGCGAATGATAATAATTCCGCTACCGCTGCGCTTATGGGAGCCGCAGAAGCTTTGGCAAAATCAGGTGTAAGGCCTAAAAGGAGTGTAATATTTATGAATCTCGACGG
Organism: uncultured Muribaculaceae bacterium; assembly: GCA_964449975.1. GTDB lineage: Bacteria > Bacteroidota > Bacteroidia > Bacteroidales > UBA932 > Egerieousia. The sequence goes on along the minus strand of CAYVED010000015.1, from coordinate 12,683 downwards.
GGAAGAGGCCGGACTTACCGGAAGTACGTATTATATAAATAACCCTCTTGTGCCTAAAGAGAGCGTTAAACTGATAATGAATCTTGAGCAGTGCGGGGTAGGGGATAACATGAGCGTTTCCATAGGACATGGAACTCCGGATATAAAGAAATATTTTATTGATGCAAATAATAAATATATACACAGGCCGCTTAATACCGGTACTACCAGACATATTACCCGTCCTAGAACAGATGGCGCCATGTTTATGAAAGCCGGGTATCCGGTAGGAGATTTCCGTACAGGCGGCGGGGCTCCGGGTTATTACCACCATCCTAAAGATGACTGGAACACTATGAACGGCGAAACTCTGGAAGATGCTTCAAAAATGATCCTCTGGACACTTGTCACAGCCGCTAATGAATAATGATTTTCTTTTAAAATAGTTGAGGGGTGTCCGAAAATATTGACACCCCTTAAACTTATATGTAAACCTCCCTCTATCTGGAGATCAGTTCTGCTCCTATGAATCTTGGATATTGCGTCTTGGCATCACCCACTATTACATAAATAAGTTCGTCCGATTTAAGATATTTTGCAGCCAGAGCCTTGAACTGTTCCAGGGTAATCTCCCTGATTATCTGTTCTTCCTCAAGCATATAGTCCTGCGGCTTGTTATAATTCGAAATTGTCTCAAGCATTCTGAGTTTTTCTCTCTGGGTTTCAAGGGCTGCGCACCTCTCTTTAATAAGAGCTTCTTTGGTGGCATCCAGTTTTTCCTGGGTAAATTCGGAACCGTAATTTCTTATAATATCGTTGAACAGGTCTACGGACTCTCTTGTTACGCTGCCCTGTACGCTGGACGCCGCTTCAAAATATCCTGAATATTTGTTCCCTCCGAAATTTGAGTAAGCTCCGTAGGTATATCCTTTCTGCAATCTCAGAACATCGAACAGCATACCGTTAGAGCCGGAACCGAGCGCACGATTTACGATTACGCAAGGGAAGAAATCCTTATCGGTATATAAAGCGGATTTTTTAGTTACGACTATGTATGATTGCTGTGCTCCCGGCTGGTCTATAAAATAAATTTTATTTGCGGGAGCCTGTTTACCTATATAAGGAGCCGGAACGACAACATCTTTTCCTCTCCATTTTTTCACAAGAGAAGAGAGGGCTTTGTCGCATTCGCTTTGGGATATTGCTCCTACAATATTAAAATTGCATAATTTTGGAGTTGTGAAGTTATCATAGTGGTTTTTAATATCTTCCGTAGTAATTGCTGTCAGCGATTCTGCCGTTCCGTATGGAGGAACCGCCAAAGGGGAGTTTTCCCCGTAAAGCAGTTTGTTTGTAGCAATGCCTGCAATGTACCTCGGATTTACGCTGTTTTGTTTTATCATTACTTTTACGGAGTTCTTGATTTTGTCAAGTTCATTTTTGTCATAACGCGGGAAGAGTATCATTTCCTCTATAATTGCCATTACCTTAGGGAAGTTTCTTGCAAGACAGCTTCCTCTTAGGGTAATATCTTCGAGTCCGGAACTTATATAAACGTTTGCACCCAGCATTGCAATATCTTTAGCCAGTTGAGCAGGAGTCCTTTTTTCTGTTCCTTCATTCATAAGACTGGAGGTGAAATATGCCATCCCCGGTTTCTTTTCCGGGTCGAACAGTTTTCCGCCTCTCATTGTCATGCTGAATGTTACCATAGGTATTTCATTGTTTGTTATGCCCTGTACTTTCATACCGTTGGCAAGCTCTTTTTTCCATATATCAGGAAGAGTGAAAGATGGGTGGTTAGTCAGCAGAGGCGGTTCTTTGCTCCGGTCTATCTTTGACGGCGTAAACGGATAAGGATCGTCGGTTATTTTTCCGTCCTGCGCTTTCATCGTTTGTTCCGCTACATTTTCCTTTGTTACGGAAACTTCTTCCGATCCGTTTAGTGCAAGCTCTTTTTTACCTTTGGGCACTACGCTTAAAGCAAGATAAGGCTTTCCTTTGAAATATTTCTCATATACCCTTATAATATCCTCTTTTTTAAGTTTCTTATAATTTTCCATCTGTTTTACGAATATATCCGGGCTTCCTCCCAGTTCATTGCCCCTGGCAAGCAGCATGGCTTTGTTCATAGAGGATGCCATCTGGCTATACAGACCGGTCTCCATAGATATTTTCAGTTTTTCCATCTCCGAAACATCAGCTCCTTCTTTTTCAAAACGGGCGAAAGCTTCCGCTATGGCATTGTTTACCTCTTCCAATGTCTTACCTTCAAACGGGGTAACGGAGATAGTTGCTTTTCCGGCTATCTCGGCAGATCCGTTGTATGATCCTACTCCGGAAGCCAGCTTTTTCTCTTCTACAATTACTTTATAAAGAGGGGAGTTTTTCCCGGACGACATGAGACGCATAAACATATTAATAGCATTCTCGTCCTTATTATATCCTTCTACGGTAGGATAAACAACAGAGAGGGCAGGCAGTTTCGCATAATCATCTTCGAATACGAGTTTCCTTATGTCATGCAGAACGGCGTTTCTAACCTGTAGCTTTTCAGGCTCAATGCCCGGTTTGATTTCTCCGAAATATTTTTCTATCAGGGATTTTGCCAGCTTGGGATCGAAATCTCCCGCAAGTACCAGCGTTGCGTTTTGCGGGATATAATATTTGGCATAAAACTCTTTTACATCTTCAAGGGTGGCTGCCCTCAGATCGGCTAACTGGCCTATTACCGTCCAGCTATACGGATGCCCTTTGGGATAAAGTTCTTTAGATATGATTTCATTCGTAAATCCGTAGGGTCTGGTATCCACGCTCTGGCGTTTTTCGTTTGAAACTATATCTATCTCCCTTTCAAGTCCGCTCTGGGTAACGGTATTGATGAAGAAGCCCATCCTGTCCGATTCCATCCATAGGATTTTTTCAAGGGCGTCCCTGGGTACGGTTTCGAAATAGATTGTTCCGTCCTGCATCGTACCTCCGTTAAAAGTACCTCCGAGATTGGAAATTTTCTGGAAAAAAGCATTACGCGGAAGATTTTCCGAACGCTGGAAAAGCATGTGCTCGAAAAAATGTGCGAATCCGGTTTTTCCCTCTTTTTCCCTTGCGGAACCCACATGGTACATAATGGCGAGGGAGACGATAGGATCGGATTTATCCTCGTGCAGAACAACCTTTAATCCGTTAGGAAGGGTGTACTGTTCATACTCGATCTGCATTGCGCCTTTTTGCGCATATACGAGGCTTGTGGCGAAAAGCGCCGCAAAAGCCAGAATGAGGAATCTTTTTAAAACTTTCATTTTTCAAGAATTTAATTATAAAATTAATCGGTTAATGTGCCGGTTACAAAAATAGTAATAATTGTTTTAATAAAACATATATTATAGCGGAACCTGTTTAACAAGTTTTTATTTATTATTATTTTTTACATTCCGGTTCCCCCTCCTACGCGGCTTGAGGTGTCGTCCCGCTGGTTGGTTCTTCTTTTGGCCTGGACATTGCCGAATTTATAATTGAATCCTATTTTGATTTTCCTGGTAAAATTCTGCTGCTTTAAGTCGTATATAAGGATATTATTTTCATATATTTTTACATTGCTGTTCATATTGGAGAGAATGTTGTCAATACCCAGGCTCAAAGTTCCTTTATTGTTCCAGAATGATTTTTTAACGCCGAAATTTATATCGTACATAGAGCCTATATTCATATATCCGAAAGGAAGTCCGCTTTGATAATGACCGTTAAGTTCGATCTTAAAATTTTTTGGAAGAACGGCTGTAAGGCTTCCGTATATCTGACTGAAAATTTTACTTTCTTTATAATCTCTTACGGTACTTTTGCTGATTGCGTTGGAAATAAAGCCGTTAACCGTTAGGAAGAGGGTCTTGTCAATAAGAGGCAACTCCGAAAGGGATACGTTGGCCCCTATAAGAGTGTATGTTCCGAAATTAGACCATATCATCTGTTTTTCACTGGTATTGTTATCAAAAGTGGGATCCTGCGTGATGAAATCTCCGGTTCTCTGTAACATTAATCCGAAGTTGAGAAAACTCTTATAGCCGGCGCTTAAACTGACCTGGTGGGAAAAATGCGGTTTAAGATTCGGGTTGCCGGTTATATAACTGTTGGCATCTATATATACCCTGAACGGATTAAGTTGGAAAAATCTGGGACGTTGTATTCTTACGGTGTATGATAATGATAATCTCCAGTTTTTCGAAGGAGTATATCCGGCAAATATGGTAGGGAATATATTAAAATAACGTTGGGTGGTAACCGTATCGGCGTTTTTCCAGTCTCCGCGGGCATCGGTATATTCTCCCCGTACTCCTGCCTTTACGCTCCATTCGGGATTGAACTGGTATGATACGGAGAGATATGCCGCGCTTATGTCTTCCCGGTAATTGAAATTGCTGCTGAGCGTCTCGTTATATTCGTAATCTTTCTTGAGGCTGTCAAGCCGTACCATATCATTTATGGTATTTGTCCTTGTCCATTTCACTCCGGTTTCTATCATTCCTTTTTTCAGGAACATATTTTTGTAATCGGCTTTCAGGGAGTAGATATTTATATATTGCTTCAGATCGCTTTTAAATGAATGGGCATATATAAACTCGTCGGGATCATAATATTTATTTCTCTGAAAACTGGTATTCCTGATATCGAAATAGTTGTAGTCCGCATTTACGGTAAGATCCGATGTAGGGCTGAATGTCTTTGTATAATAGAGATTTGCATCGATACTGTTCGTGTTGTCCGTTTGATTGATAGTACTTTTTGCTTTTTCCGTAAGCCGGTTACCGGTATAAATTTCCATATTATTGCGGAACGAATCGAAATCGCCGCCGGATAAATTTGTGGCTACTAGGAAACCTATCGTATTTTTGTCGTTTATGTAGAGATCGCTTCCGGCTTTAAGATAATTGCGGTGGTTGTCGCCCCCCATGAGGGAACTCGAATTCTGCTCTTTTTCGTAGTTCTGCCCGAACAGGGTTTTTGAAGTAAGCCCTATTCTGCCTTGCGAAAAGCGAGGAGTATATGTAAGGTAGCTGTTGGCATGTCTGCTCCTGTAATTGAGATTTACCGAACCGTTGGCATCCTGATGATATTCTTTATAAATATATGAGTTATAGCTCGCCGATACGTTTCCGTATAAGCCGTTAATAAAACTTTTTTTTGTTTTTATATTAACTATGCCTCCGCTTCCCGCCGCATCGAATTTTGCCGAAGGATGCTGCATGATCTCGATTTTATCAATGGTGGTGCCGTCAAGGGCGGAAAGGAGGGTTTCCAGTTGGGTTCCGTTCAGTCGTGAAGGACGTCCGTCAATCCATACCTCCGCCGACTGACCGTTAAGAAGTATATTTCCGTCGGGATCTAAAGAGATGCCCGGCGCTTTTCTTAATATTTCGAACCCGTTACTGCTGTTTGCCATTACAGATTCGCCGACATTCATTACCACTTTATCGAATTTTTGTTCGATAAGCGGCACTTTGGCCGTTACGACGGCGGCTGCAAGCTGACTGGCGTCCGGCTCCATTTCTATATTTCCCATATCAATATTTTTTGCACCTACTTCAAGCGGAAGTTCGAGGTCTTTGTAGCCTATGAAAGAGACCATTAGTTTATAATTTCCGTCTATAAGCGCAGTCAGGGAGAATTCTCCGCTATCCTCCGCTATTGCTCCGGTAATTACTTTATTATCGGAGTTAAGGAGAGCTATCGTAGCATACGAAAGAGGTGTATTGCTTCCTTTTTCAAATATTTTACCTTTAATATCGGTTTTGACCGGTTTTGCAAATGTCTGGGTAAAGCTCACGCTTAATGCAATAATGCTTATTATTGCAATTTTTATGGAATTCAGCATGTTAGAGTGTTAATGCAGCCTTTTCTGCAGGTTTTAACGTATTTTCTTTTTATTAGACGCAGAAACTCCGGTTTAATTACAGTTTGTTGTAAATATTTTCAAAATCTTCCATTGATATTCCGAGGAGCTTCATTTTTTTTATCATCTCAGGCAACTCTTCTTTTAAGAATTGCTCCCGTTGTCCTTTTAGAATCTCTTTTTTCGCGCCGGAGTTTACGAAGTAACCTATTCCGCGTTTGTTATATATTATGTTTAGATTCTGCATATAGTCGAATACTCTTACTATGGTATTGGGATTTACGCCCAGGCTTACCCCCAGTTCCCTTACGGACGGAACTCTATCTTCGGGCTGCCATTCTCCGTTGAGCACTTTTTCGCAAAGCGAATCTGCAATCTGGAGGTATATCGGTTTATGAGGATTGAATTCCATAATCTTATAATTGTTGTTTATTTATCCTGTTATATGTCAGAAAATACATAACAGCAGGAATTACGCCCAGTATGAATATCTGGAAAAGTATATATATAACTTTTTCGTGTTCGGAAAGATAAGATATCATATCATTGTTCACGGAACCGCTGCTGAGTATATATGTTTGTCCGTCCCTTGTAATCTTTACTTTTTTACTGCCGGCATCATTACTCTCTTCCAGTATTATAGCATTATCGTCCAGTTCATCCTGAGAAATGATTTTGCCTGTTGCAAGACTGCGTATTTCTTTTTCTTCATTTATGTAGACCATGCGTTTTGTTATATTATATACTCCGAGGGTCATTATGGTGCTTATACATACACTGAGCAGTAATCCTGAGAAAAATGTCTTCGCCGCTTTCGACTTTCTGAACAGCATATTGCCATAAAGGGTAAAACTCATGGACAGAATAAAGATTCCGAATATTTTCAGGGAGTACGTGTTGAAATATCGGCCTTTTATATATCCGTCGTAAACTCCGTTAGGGATAGAAGCCAATATATAATCCAGTATTATTGCTGCGGTAAAAAAGGCTATGGGAAGAAGTACGGTGCTTATAAGTGTCATAGAGAGGAATTTTTCCAGGGAGGATGCCGGAAGCATAATAAAATCGACGCCTTTTTTCTTATGATTTACATGTCCGTACATTTTATAAACGGAAAAGAATGTACATATTACCGTACTTATGAATATTAAGACAAATCTTAATCCTTCGTTAAGGGAGGAATCGCTTTTCAGGAGGGTCATTAAAAGCCAGATAGCAGGTAATAGTCCGAGTAATATTAATACTGTACCGTAACTTTTCGGTAAATATCTTGCTATATCGGTTTTGAGTAATTTGCCGAATCTTTTATATGAGAATATTTCGTTCATGGCGATCTGTTTTAAATATTTGTGAAAAGTTCTTTTATTAATTTTTTATTTGTAATGACACTGTTGAACAGAGCTTCCATATCCACCATTGTTTCCAGGCCGGATATATTGCGTCTTACTGTCATATATCCGCTAAGTGTCGGTTCGGAATAGATCGCTTCGTCGTCTTTCCGGGCTTCAACGGAGAATTCCAGTTTTTCCGATATGGATTGTATTGATTCGTTAAGTAAAATCCCTTCGTTATCCAGTATTATGATAGGGTCTATAAGGTTTTCCAGATCCTTTACCTGATGAGTTGAAATTATCACCATCTGGTTTTCGAGTGAATTCTCGGCAATCATTCTCCTCAGGATTACTTTTGAAGGAATATCCAGGCCGTTGCTAGGTTCGTCCATAAGCAGAATCTCCGTTCCGAGAGAGAGAGCAAGGGCTATCACGGCTTTTTTCTGTTGTCCGAAAGAGAGTTTGGTGAATTTAGCCTTGGGATTTACATCAAACTCGGCAATGATTTTAAAAAATCTTTCCTGTGAAAAATTAGGATAAAATTGTCCGGTCTGCATTACGTATTCTTCAACCGCGACGTCCGGTCCGGCAAAGTCTTCCGGAAGATAAAAAACACTTGCAAGAAAGGAAGGTTCTCTTTTATACGGGGAGAATCCGTTTACGGAACATTCTCCGCTTTTAATTTTAAGCAGCCCCGCCAATATTTTCAGTAAGGTTGATTTACCCACTCCATTTTGTCCGAGCAGACCGTATATCCTGCCCGGAAGAAGTGTCATTGTTACGTTATTTAACACTTTGTGTTTACCGTAACTGAAATTGATGTTCGTTAATTCTATCATAATTGAATTTTTTATATGTTTTATCTCTTTAACTGCTTATTAGTGTACTAGTATATTAGTACACTGCAAAGATATGTAAATAAAATTCAATTATGCAAATATTTTTTACTTTTTTATCGTTTATTTTATCAAAATGGTTACTCCATACATATTATTCTGTTTTTTATCTATGTACAAATATCGAATATTTTTATCAAGTATCAGCTTTGCCTTTCGGTTCCCTTTATGATCATAAACATACACAATCCCCTGCAACTGGCATGAATAATTCAGTCTTCTTCATGATTATCTTTTCTCCGGTAACGGCCGCAAACACCAGGATATTAGCCGGTTTGTTTTCCGGTTTGGAATAATATTGCGCTATAGAGAATTATCCTGATATATTTTCGGTGATTTCTTCTTTATTATCAGTGATAATAAGGAGTTTATCTCCTGTCTGGAGGCTTGTGCCGCCTGTGGGGACAAAATATTTTCCTTTGCGGTTTATTATCATAACAAGCGTGCCGGATGGAAATTTTATCTCTTTTAACATGGAACCGTTGGATATGGTTTCGTGTGTTACTTCTGTTTCCGTCAATATTGGTCCTATTGCATCGGAAATGTCGATGTCGAAACTCTCCGGTTTCCGGATTTTTTTCTGCTGTACGGTGAGTTTAAACCATTTAGCCACGGCTCCGAGAGTGGTTCCCTGTATAATCAACGAGAACAGGGTGCATATAAAGACTATATTGAATATCAGCCTTGCGTGCGGAATGTTTTCGGAGAGGGGAATTATTGCGAATATAATAGGTACGGCGCCTCTCAATCCTACCCATGAGATAAAACTCTTTTCCCTGAATTTTATTTTCCTGAACGGGGCCAGACATAAAAATACGCTTACAGGCCGTGCTGCCATTATGAGGAACAGGCATATAAGCGCTCCCGGAATTATGAGAGGGATAAGTTCGTGAGGATTTACAAGTAAACCCAATGTAAGGAACATTATCAACTGGGAGAGCCAGGCCTGTCCGTCAAAAAAATTCATGGAGTTCCTTCTGTTCACGAATCTGGAGTTACCTATTACAAGGCCTCCTATATAGACGGCCAGGAATGCGTTCCCTTTTATAAAATAGACGGATGAGAAGATAAACAGGCAGATTGTAAATAGCAGGATAGGGTAGAGGGAGTCGTTGTTCAGCTTTATAGTGTTGATGATTCTTACCGCAATTTTCCCGAATATATATCCGGCAGCACCTCCTATTGCCAGTTGCATCATGACAGAGCCTGCTGTGAGCCAGTAGTTGGGTTGCGCCTGTCCTGCGATTACCGATGTAAGGGTAATGGTCAGTATATATGCCATAGGATCGTTGCTTCCGCTTTCCAGTTCGAGCATGGGACCTAAATTATTTTTGAGCTTTATTCCTTTTGAGCGCAGTATCGAGAATACGGATGCCGAATCCGTTGATGAAACGGTAGATGCCAGCAGTAAAGAAGTTGTGAATCCTATTCCGGCAGCACTTTCCGTCATTCCCAATAGCCACCAGATAAACACTCCCAGTAAAAAGGCGGTTATCAGGACACCGACGGTAGCCAACAATACTCCCTGTACGAGCACCGGTTTTATTTCGGCGATTTTGGTGTCGAGGCCTCCGGAAAAAAGGATAACGCATAATGCGGTTGCTCCTACCGACTGCGCTATCTGAAAGTTCTCGAACTGTATCCCAAGCCCGTCGCTGCCGAATAACATGCCTACCCCCAGGAAAAGTAATAACGCCGGAACCCCGAACCTGTATCCGGCTTTCGATGCCAGAATGCTTAAAAAGAATAGAACCGAGGTCATAAGCAGTCCCAGTTCTATAGATATTGGAGGTATTATATTACTAGTAAAAGGCATGTGTATATGTGAACTTGTTTCTTAAAAAACAAATATAACGTTTTTCGTAAAGAAAAACAATACCGGTTTGTGCCGTTAAAACCCGAAACTGTCTATTTTCTTTTCTTCCTGTTTTTCTATTTTGGGAGGATCGGCCTTTAACTGTATTGCATTTCCGTCTATTACTATGGCTTTAGGTTTCGCAGGACAAATATATTCGCAGGCTCCGCATCCTATGCAGATGCTCCTGTTGAGTTTAGGGAAATAGAGACCGGGTTTGTTTTTAACTTCCGTCATTATTATGGCTTTTGTAGGACAATGCTCGTCGCATGCGCCGCAATCCGTCCCGTCGGCGAATACTATACAATCCCTGGCTATATATCTGGCTTTCCCTATTTGCGTGAGTTGTTTTTCTTCAAGGGAAATATGTTCCAAAGCTCCGTGGGGGCATACTTTTGTGCATTCATTACAATCGAATGCGCAAAATTTTTTCCCGTAAGTGATAGTAGGAGCCATAAACCCGTCTATTCCGTATTCGGTTACCGCCGGTTTGATGATTTTGTTCGGGCATACAGCCATGCAGGCATGACATGCCGTACACAGTTCTTTCAGCCTGTCTATGCTTCCGGCTCCCGGAGGCGCGACAGGCGCTCCCCTTACGCTTTTTCCCGTGCCGGCCGGGATTACCGCTTCTTTTGCGGAGAGTACTTTTTTTGCCGCTATTCCCGAAACCAAAGCTCCCATGGCTATAAGGGCGTTACGTCTTTCCCTGCTTTCCAGCTCCCTGCCGGAAGTTTCTCCGACTGTTCCGCCCGCTTTGATTTTCCGTCCCCACGAAAGAACCAGTTTTACTCCGCCCCTTTTGCAGGCTATCATACAATTATAACAAGCTACGCATCTTGTAACGTCGATCTCCTTTGTCTGAAGATCTATGCAGTTGCTTTTACAGTTTAATGCACATGCATTGCATTTTACGCACATATCTTTTTTTATTGCCGGCTTAAACAGCGAAAACCCGCTTACCAATCCCAGCAGCGAACCTACCGGACATATTGTATTGCAATATAGCCTTCCTTTAAAAATACTGAATATCGTAATTATGACTAAAAAGAAAGAACCCCAGATAAACGCATATAATGATAACGTTATATAAGGCTGATAATAAAATGTAGCCGGGAATATTTCTGCAAGTATATTATTTATCCATAATTCTGCCGTACCGAATAACTGTACGGAGACAGTACCGTAATTAGAGTAAGGATCCGTCATTGCGAGCGGAGTGGCTATTCCGGCAAAGAACAGTCCGAATGTAATAATCAGAACGGCATATCTTAATATATTATGTGGCTTTTTGTATCCTTTCCCGCTTTTGGGAAGTTTACCGCCGTTCGCCTTCTTTTTTATAAAATCAGAAATTCTCGTTATTATATCCTGTAATATTCCTGCGGGACACAGGAATGAGCAGTAGACGCGTCCGAAAAGCAATGTAAGTAAAAGCAGCAGTGCGAATGCCGCAAAACCGCCGGTAAAAACCGATACCATTGCAGGAACGAATTGCAGCCTGAGCAGGAATGAGGATATGGCGTTACCTGCCGTGAAATTTAAAAACGCCGCCGTGATTAAAATAAATATGACTAAAGCAAATATTACTCTTAACCGTTTAAGATTGCCGTACATTATTTTATAGTTTTATTCTTTCTATTTTCAGTTTTGACAGGTCGCTCGTACCTGCATTATGCGCTTCTCCCATAGCAATATGTCCAACGGTATCGAGGTTCGTTTCCCTGAACTGCGAGAAAAATTTTATTGCTGCGGTGTCTGCGGCCACTATATCGTGAGATATGAAAAGAGCTTTTGCAATCTGAACGTCATCGAGTGTTTTTCCTTTAGGCCCGTTTTGTGTCATTATTCTGTAAGCGTCCACGATGTTTAAAACCGGCATCTTCTCGAAGGTGACGGCATCGGCTATACATTGCTGAAGGTCATTTGAATGGAAAAATCCTCTGTCCCACACTATCCCCATAAAATTTTTCATCGACACGGACATTTTCGCCCCTCCGTGGTGTTTGAGAACGGGTATGTTTATCCATGCGTCGCAGGAGATGATAGATTCATGGATTTTAGCTTTTTTCAGCTTTTTCGCTTTAGGCAGCAATACTTCCTTATAATATTTTTCATCATGTGCGAATGCCGTTCTGGCTCCAGCTTTCTCCGCCGCTTCTATTATCCCGCTGTTTTTATAGCAGGCCTGCCACTCGTCGCAGGTGTGGTCGAATACGATAACCTCTTCTGCTCCTGCTGCAAAACAATCGGTTATTACGGCAGCTACAAGTTGCGGATTGGTATTAGCTCCGAATTCTGGCTTTTTATCCCAGCCGATATTGGGCTTTACTACTACTTTATATCCTTTCTTTATATATTTGCCAATACCGCCCATTGCTGAAATGGCTTTTTTGTACATTTCCGCAGGTTCTCCCCCCATTACGGCCGCCATATCGTTTTTTACGTATGTACCTATGCCGTCATTTGCATTAAGTTCCGTACTTTTTATTTGCATTGCTCCCGCGAATGCGCCCAGTATGGCCGTTTTGATGAAGTTTCTTCTTTCCATAACTATTATTGCCGAAATGTGTTATTAATAATACGTAAAGACAAAAATAGTTTAATATTACAACATGTACAATAATATTTTTTCATTTAATTTATAAAGTATATTGAATAATATAAATTATTATTTAACTTTACGCTAAAATCCCGTATATGGATAAATTAAAACGAATAATTGATTTTTATATAAC
>CAYVED010000014.1:0-48151 GCA_964449975.1 uncultured Muribaculaceae bacterium | reverse complement strand
GCAAAAACATGATATTTTTTATACAATTTTTCCTTACAATCAAATAAATAATCCCAGATTTGTATTTTGACGACTAACTCTTAAAATATTAAAATTATGATTTATGGCTACATCAGGGTCAGTACTGATAAACAAAGTGTCGAAAACCAGAAATTTGAAATTCATAATTTCTGCGACAAAAGCAATATCCAGGTAGATAAATGGATAGAAGAGACTATTTCAGGAAATAAAGCCGTAGAAAAGCGTAAACTGGGATTATTATTACGAAAACTGAACAAAGGAGATATTCTTATTTGTTCGGAGATCTCCCGTTTAGGTAGAAATCTTATGATGATAATGTCTATTCTTAACCACTGCATGGAGCGGGAAATAAAAGTATGGACAATAAAAGACAACTACAGGCTTGGAAGCGATATTAACTCTAAGGTTCTGGCTTTTGCATTCGGTTTAAGTGCGGAAATAGAAAGGAATCTAATATCGCAACGTACAAAAGAAGCGCTCGCAAGAAAAAAATCGGAAGGAATAAGATTAGGCAGGCCTAAAGGAAGTAAATCTAAAAAACGCAAATTAACGGGACGCGAAGTAAGGATCACTGAAATGCTCAACAAGAATTTTTCCAAATCGGAAATAGCCCGCAGACTTAACGTAAGCAGAGTTACTATAGTCAATTATATAAAAGAATGTCAGCTTCAAACCAACGGCTAAGCGTCCTGTTCCGAAGATACAGATAAAAAACAGAGAGAGTCTGCATAAAAAGCAACTCTCTCTATTTATAACATAAAATCTCACAGGTTAGATAATACCCTGCTCAAGCATAGCTTGTGCAACTTTCATAAAGCCTGCAATATTCGCTCCTTTAACATAGTTGATATAACCGTCTTTCTCAACTCCGAATTTAACGCAAGCCTCGTGGATATTCTCCATGATCTGGTGAAGTTTACTATCCACCTCTGCCTCGGACCAGCTTATATGCATTGCATTCTGGGTCATTTCCAAACCCGAAGTAGCAACACCGCCGGCATTAACGGCCTTACCAGGACCAAACAATATTCTTGCATCCTGGAATGCTTTAATAGCCTCAGGAGTACAGCCCATGTTCGAAACCTCGCAGCAGCACCACGTACCGTTAGCAAGTAACTCCTTAGCATCGTCGCCGTTCAATTCGTTCTGGAACGCACAAGGGAGAGCAATATCGCATTTAACGCTCCACGCCTTCTTGTCCGGAGTGAAAGTTATACCGGGGAATTTATCGGCTATCGGAGAAACAATATTCCTGTTTGAAGCCCTCAAATCCAGCATATAATCGATCATATCATTAGTCATACCGGCAGGAATATGACAAACTCCGTCGGGACCTGATATAGCGATAACTTTAGCTCCCAGTTCGGTAGCTTTCTGTGCTGCACCCCATGCAACGTTACCGAAACCTGAAATAGCAACGGTTTTATCTTTAATGTCCTTACCTGCTTTATGCAACACATGCTGGGTAAAATATAAAGCACCGTATCCGGTAGCCTCAGGGCGTATCTTGGATCCTCCCCAGTTCATACCTTTACCGGTCAGTACTCCAGTATTATATTCTCTGGCAAGCTTGGTGTACATACCGAACATATAACCGATTTCACGGCCGCCCACTCCTACGTCTCCGGCAGGAACGTCCTGATCCGGACCGATATTGTGCCACAACTCAAGCATGAATGCCTGGCAGAAACGCATAATTTCAGCATCCGATTTTCCTGTAGGATCAAAATCAGAACCGCCTTTACCGCCGCCCATAGGAAGAGTAGTAAGAGCGTTTTTGAAAGTCTGCTCGAAGCCTAAGAATTTAAGCATAGAAGGAGTAACGGCTTTGTGGAAACGAAGACCGCCTTTGTACGGGCCTATAGCCGCATTAAATTGAACACGGTAACCCAGATTGGTCTGAACATTACCCGAATCGTCCACCCATGTAACACGGAACGTAAATACCCTGTCAGGTTCAACAATTCTCTCTACAATTTTAGCTTTCTCAAACTCAGGATGTTGATTATAAACTTCCTCTATTGACTCCAATACTTCATGAACTGCTTGCAAATACTCTTTTTCATGGCCGTATTTCTTTTCAAGACTGGCCATTATTTCAGCTGCTTTCATAATAAAATTTTATTGTGTTTTGTTTGTTAAAAATTATGTTATTAGTTATTTCACCTCCCAGGTTGCACCTGAATGCAACAACTGATCTACAGTCTTTATTTTCGCTTTTTCCCTTACCTCGATTACCTGATCCCTTACGTTATCATCATATGTCTTATCCGAAACAGCCCTTATAACACCTAGTGCAACAGGGTATTCAGGATATTTCATATCCACAAGCATACTATGTATGCCGATATTATCCGTATATGCGTCGTGAACAAGAATATCTTTCTCGGTAACCCCGTTCTCTCCTATTTTAACGACTTTCAGTTTAAGACCGTCAAGAACAAGGCCTTTATCCCTCTTTTCACCGAATATCATAGGCTCGCCGTGCCTGAGAATTATAGTTCTCTCGGCCCTTACCGCCCTGTCCGAAATCTCAAGGTGAGTACCGTCATTAAAGATAACGCAATTAACAAGCATCTCCATTACTGCGGTTCCGTCATGTTTGGCAGCCTGCACCATGATCTCCTGATTAAGCTTAAGTTCGGAATCGAGGCTTCTTGCAAAGAAAGTTCCCCTTGCCCCCAATACCAATGCTCCGGGATTGAACGGATGTTCAACGGTTCCGTAAGGAGAAGTCTTGGTTACAAGACCCAATTTTGAAGTAGGCGAATACTGTCCTTTGGTCAAACCGTAAATACGGTTATTGAACAGAAGAATATTAATATCTATATTCCTCCTTATAGCATGGATAAAATGATTCCCTCCGATAGCCAGGGCATCCCCGTCTCCGGTCACCTGCCAGACGGTAAGGGTGGGATTCGCAACCTTAATCCCGGTAGATAAAGCTGTGGCCCTCCCGTGAATTCCATGAAAACCGAAAGTATTCATATAATATGGGAATCTGGAAGAACAACCTATTCCCGATACAAATACAAATCTCTCTTTCGTATAATTAAGAGCTTCGCAAACCTCAGGTAATGCTTTCGTTACGGAAGCCAATACCGCATGGTCTCCACAACCCGGACACCATTTAATTTCCTGATCGCTTTTAAAATCTTGTGCTGTATATTTCATAATAACACTATCCTTTGAAAATTAATAATTAAAGTGCGTTTACCGCATTTACTATCTCTTTAACGATAAAAGGTTGTCCCTGAACTTTATTCAGTTGCTGATAGGTAAACCCCGGATGTATCGCCCTCAAATAATTAACGAACTGACCGCTGTTCAACTCGCAAACAATAATTTTCTTAAACCTCCCGAATACATCCGCCGTATTTTTAGGCAGAGGATTTATATAATCGAAATGAGTATACCCTACACTCTTTCCCTGGGAGAGAAGCTCCTTGGCAGCAGTGTAAAGATGTCCGTAAGTTCCTCCCCAGCCCACAATAAGAATATCTCCGGACTGCTCTCCCATTACTTCCAGTTCAGGAATGAAATTCGCTACCCGTGCAACTTTCTCGGCTCTTGCGGCGACCATCTGCTCATGCACAATCGGATCTGAAGAAACCGCTCCGGCTTCATTCTTCTCAAGACCTCCGACCCTGTGCTCAAGACCCGCAGTCCCCGGCAAAGCCCAACGCCTTGCATAGCGAACCAGATCCCTCTCGTAAGGTTTGAACTTACCTTCACATTTATCTATAATAGGCGGTTTTATTTCAGGATAATCGCTCATGCTAGGTATCTTCCAGGGTTCGGAACCGTTCCCTATAAACCCTTCGGTCAAGAGAATAACCGGCATCATATGCTCCATTGCAAATTTACCGGCATAAAAAGCGGAGTGAAAACAATGTGAAGGGGTACGTGCGGCCATTACCATAATCGGACACTCCCCGTTGCGTCCGTACAACGCCTGGTTCAAATCGGTTTGTTCAGTTTTTGTAGGGATGCCGGTAGAAGGACCGCTTCTTTGCACGTCTACTATAACCATAGGCAATTCCGTTATCATGGCAAGCCCCAGCGCTTCGGATTTAAGAGACAGCCCCGGACCCGAAGTCGTAGTTACGGCAAAATTACCTGCATAGGCGGCGCCTATAGAAGTACATATTCCCGCAATCTCATCCTCACATTGGAGTGTCTTAGCTCCCAACTCTTTATGTACAGCAAGTTCTTCCAATATAACGGTAGCCGGGGTGATAGGATACGAACCGCAGAACAAAGGACGTCCCGATTTCTCGGAAGCCGCCAGCAACCCCCACGCCGTTGCCTGATTGCCGTTAATATTTCTGTACACACCTTCTTCCTGTTTCGCAGGTTCTATTCTGTAAGTATTAGGAATCGCATGGATATTATGAGCATAATTAAATCCGTCCCTCAACACTTTTTTATTACTCTCTATAAGCGCCGGTTTCTTCGCAAATTTTTTCTCCAGATACTTTTCCGTAAAATTCAGAGGACGGTTAAACATAAAATAGCACATGCCCAGAGTGAACATGTTCTTGCTCCTGACGATAGCCTTTGCGTCAAGACCGCTGTCTTTAAGGCTCTCTTTCGTCAATGAAGTGATAGGAGCCCATATAATATGATAATCTCCCAATTTTAATTCATTTATAGGGTCCAGGGTTTTAAATCCGGCTTTTTCCAGTCCTTTTTCATCAAAAGAATCTTCATCCAGGATAATACTTGCACCAGGTTTTGCCCATTTGACATTAGATTTCAGCGCCGCAGGATTCATCGCCACCAGAACGTCGCAATAATCACCAGGCGTTCTGACTTCTGTCTGGCCTATATGCACCTGAAAACCCGAAACTCCGGATATTGTTCCCTGCGGAGCCCTGATTTCCGCAGGATAATCCGGGAACGTAGATATTTCGTTCCCGTACAAGGCAGAGGCATCTGCAAATAAAGTTCCCGTTAACTGCATACCGTCTCCGGAATCTCCGGTAAAACGGATAACTACCTCCTGTGTATCAATAATTTTGTGTTCCATAAAAGAATAATTCTCTAAGGGTTGCTTAATTGTTTAGTAAGGTTCATAAATTGCATACAAATGTAATCATTATTCCTTATGATTATAATTTTTTCTTAAAATATTTGTACTACTGTCTATATATACAGGTTTTTACCGTCGGGTCACCCCTATACTGCCTCTGATAAATTAAAATATCAAAATCATAAACTTTTTTACAACGTGTCTGTTTTCTCTGTGAAACAATAAAAATAAATATTAACCAATTTTTTATCCAATGAGAAAATTCAGAATACTTGTATTCTTATTTCTGCTATGCCTTGGAGGGATTTCCATTGCGCAGAATTCGGCAGCATCTCAAGGAAAACAGAATGACATCATAACTGTTTCCGGCACTATTACGGATGCTACAGACGGTACCCCTCTGCCGGGCGCCTCAGTCACCCAAAAAAACACTAACCACATCGTAATTGCCGATATGGACGGCAAATACACTATTAAAGTACCTGAAAACAGCATCCTCCTGGTACAATTCCTGGGAATGCAGGATAAAGAGGTAAACGTAGGGAAAAACGCCGTTATTAATATCGCACTTAATCCCGACAGCGAAATGTTAAGCGAGGTAATAGTAACTTCCGGATACGGAGTAGCGCAAAAAGGTACATTTACCGGAGCCGCTTCCGTAGTGAAAAACGATAAACTGCAGATTCCTGTGACCTCTTTCGACAAGGCCCTTCAGGGAAATGCATCCGGAGTACTATCGGTATCCAACTCTGGACAACCAGGTGCGGGACAAAGCGTTACCATAAGGGGAATAGGTTCTATCCAGGCCGGAACCACCCCCCTTTACGTTGTAGACGGCATCCCTATCGCAACCGGAAACTACGGTAACATGACACAGACCGGAGCCACCGAATCGTCAGATAATCTCAACGCCCTTTCCTCCCTCAATCCAAATGACATTGAGAGCATAACCGTACTTAAAGATGCATCTGCTACATCTATATACGGTTCAAGAGCTTCAAACGGAGTTATTCTAATAACCACGAAAAGGGGCGCCCAGGGAAAAACGCAATTCGATCTGAAAGTAAGCACCGGTTTCTCTAACAGGACTACAAAAAATTTCAAGACGCTTAACAAGGATCAATATATAGATTATCTCACCGACGCTTTTAATAATGCCGGATACAGCAGCGCCACCACCGACGTAAACGGAATGCCGGTGAACACCACCATTGTAAACAATTTCCCTGTAAGAAACGCCCAAAAAGATTTTTACAATTTCGACTGGGAAAAATATGCATACAATAAAAATGCGCCTATATATACGGTAGATTTCAGCGTTAGGGGCGGAAATGAAAAAACACAGTTTTACACATCGCTCTCGTATCTCAACCAGGAAGGTATAGTTACCAAAACCGCCCTCAAAAGATATTCCGGCAGGGTTAATATAGATCATAAGATAAGTGACAAAATCAAATTCGGAGTAAATGTGAATTTGTCCTACAACGACCAGGAATCTCCCATGACCACAAGTGGATATTATGTAAACCCGGTATTCGCATCTATGCTATACGCACCTATTGATCCGGGAGTAATAGAGCCGGGATCATTCCTCTACAGAAACGGTACATTTACCGATTATTATCCTGAGAACGGGCTTAATATAAACAATATGGTAACCTATGCTAACGCAAACTTCATAGCAAACCAATATTATGACGATTTCAGTTCAAGAACCGCAAGAACGATAACGGGAGCCACCGTACAATGGAATATACTGGACGAACTCATACTGAAAGGCGTTGCCGGACTGGATTATTTCTATTTAACCGAGTCCGAATGGAAAGATCCCAGGCCAAAAGGGAACTCCGCCTCCTACCAAAAAGGACTTGCAGAAACAAGTGTCGTGGAAAATCTTATCTGGAACGAAACAATTACGCTCAACTACCTGAAATCTTTTGGTAAACACAATATAAACATAATGCTGGGACAGGAAACACAAGGCAACAATTACAGAAACGTGGACGGAATAAAACAGGACTTTCCGGGAACCGCATTACATCAGATAAGTTCCGGGAGCGTCAATTATGCAATATACGGGACAAGAAGAGGATATAACCTGGCATCATTCTTCGCTACCGGCAATTATAATTACGACAGCAAATATTTCTTCTCCGCAAGCGTAAGGCGCGACGGATCTTCAAAACTTTCCGAAGATAACAGATGGAGCACTTTCTGGTCTTTGGGCGGCTCATGGAGAATCAGCAACGAGAACTTTGCCAGATCATGGAACTGGCTGACATCCGCCACTTTAAGATTAAGTTACGGAACAACCGGAAACTCTTCGGGAATAAGCGAATATGCAGCAAAAGGACTTTACAGCGCAGGCGCCAATTATAATGCCATGCCGGGTACATATCCTTCGCAGATTGCCAACCCTAAACTCAGTTGGGAAGAGAGCGAAAGCACCAACATCGGACTGGACTTTTCGTTCCTTAACGGAAGACTGGGCGGCACTCTGGAGTGGTATAACAGAAATACCAAACAATTATTGCTGGATATGCCTCTGTCATATACATCCGGATTCTCAAGCGTGACATCCAATATAGGTAAAATCCGCAATCGGGGTATAGAGTTCTCGCTGAATGCAAAGCCTATTGTAAAACCGAACTTCACATGGAGCATAGATTTCAACATCACCCACAATAAAAACAAAGTGATCAAGCTCGTAAACGATAATCCTATCATTAACTCCCCTTGGATATATACGGTAGGAAAAGACCTTCAGACTTTCTATACAAGGCCTTGGGCCGGTGTAAACCCTGCCGACGGACGACCTATGTGGTACGATGCTGAAGGCAATATTATCTATAACATTACCCAGGCCGGTGATAACCGCATCTATTGCGGTTCGGCAGCCCCTAAATTCTACGGAGGTCTTAATACCAGGTTCGATTTTTACGGGGTGGATATAAGCCTCATGTTCTACTACACATACGGAAACAAAATCTACGATACATCCTGGAACATGGCTACAAGCCTGGGTTACAGAGGGCTATACAATCAGCACGAATCGGTTGCGACCGACAGGTGGAGACAGCCCGGCGATATAGTACAATATCCTAAAGCATACTACGGCTATTCCGCTGCGGTTTACGGCGGATATGGCAGCGACAGAGTGATCTTCGACGGTTCATACATAAGATTAAGAGACATAACGGTAGGATACTCTCTGCCCGAAAAATGGATCAAAGCCATAAGATTTTCCGGAATAAGGGTATATATGCAGGCAAGCAATCTGTTCACGATCACCAGATTTCCGGATGCAGACCCGGAGGTGGGCCGCTCCGGATACTATTACCTGGGCTACCCTAATGCCAGAACAATAACGTTCGGCGTCGACTTTAAATTTTAATTTAACCCATGATAAAATTAAACGGAAATGAAACAGATAATAAAAAATATGTTAAAGGGAGATAACGCCAGGAAACTTAAAATCACGGCAGGCATTGCAATAATGTCCGTACTCTCTTCCTGCAACAGCTTCCTGGATACCGATCCTTATACTTCAATACCGGATACAAAGGCCATTACAAATTACAGCAGCGCATTTTATGCACTTACAGGCACATATAATACACTCCAGAGTACAAATTATTACGGCCGCGATTTCGTAGTATTCGGAGACGCCGCCACAGAAAATATCATAGTCTCGCCGAACAATTCGAACAGGTTCATTGCCCAGGCGCAATGGAGCATAACCCCTACCTCCGGCGATATGCAATCGTTCTGGTCAAAGACATACGAAGCCATATATCAGGCCAATAAAATAATAGAAGCCGTAGACAATATAGATGCGACAGATGTGCAGAAAGCCGCAGTAAAGGCGCAAGCGCTTACCATAAGGGCGCTGGGACACTTCGATCTTGTACGCTACTTCGCACAATCATATAAAGGGAACGAAACTCTCATGGGAGTGCCTTACATGAAAACAACCAATAATTACGATAAGCCCGCAAGAAATACAGTAAAAGAAGTTTACGATTTTATAATCGCAGACCTTAACGATGCCGTATCCAACTTCAATACAGTAATAAATTCTCCGGGCAGCGGCGGGGATAAAAGCGGTTTGGCAGGCACGGGTCTCAATACCTCCACCGCCGCGCCTTATTTTATCTCTTCCTGGGCAACCAAAGGTATTCTTGCAAGAGTTTATATGAACCAGCAAAATTACACCGCCGCAAACGGAGTATTATCAGATATTATCAACAACAGCGGATATACCCCCCTTACGGCTGCCAATTACGTGGATGCCTGGAGCCGTTCCTACAACAATGCTAAAAACGTAGAGTTCATATTTGCAATAAGGAATCTTCCCGACGATTACGGAGCAACCAATTGCCTGGGATACATATATATCCAAAGCGGATACGGCGACCTGAGAGTTCCCGCAAGCATGCAGTCAATATACGGTGCAAAAGACATAAGGAGAACACTGTTGTTCAAACCCGGAACAGCATCTCAGTCAGGCTGGACATTCGTAAACAAATACTCAGGCAGAGACGGAGTGCTGGGCCTTTCCGATATTCCGGTATTAAGACTCTCCGACATATATCTTATGTATGCAGAAGCTCAGGCTAACGCAGGCTCTGTTCCGGAAGCAATAAAATACCTCGACAAAATAAGGATGAGAGCAGACGCCACAGCAACCGCGACACCTGAAACTATCTCTAAAAACGACCTTCTGGATCTTATTTTTCTTGAAAGAAGAAAAGAACTGGCATATGAAGGGCACTATCTGTTCGACCTGAAAAGATTGCAGAAAACAATAAACAGCGGTTACCGCAGCGACAATGTGCTTTATGCCGTAATAACATATCCGAACGATATTCTTGCAATGCCTATTCCGCAGTCCGAACTGGATGCCAACAATAATATGATCCAAAATCCGGGATACTAAATATAATATCGGGGATAAAAAGATTGATTTAATTTATAAACATATAAAGCCGAATAATATGATACGAAATATAAAAAAGAATATGGCGAAATTTTATAAAACACTGCTGATATGTCTGGTTACCGTATCCGCCGTTTCGCTCTCCTCATGCGATAAAGAGCAAAAGAAATATGACGGGGATCCTCAGTTGGCATTCAGCAATTCAACATATAAAATATCCGTAACGGCGCAAACCGCGTCCATTACAATACCTATACAGTTAATTGCAAGTTCTTCAATGAATGCGGAAGGCACTGTAAAAACAGACCCGGCCTCAACATGTGCGGATGCCGTAACGTACACGCCGCAGTTCACTATAGATCCTGCTACATTCAGCTACAACTTAGTGGTAGAATTAAATTACGCCGCTCTTAAACCCGGGAACAACACCCTGATACTTTACCTGGAATCCGGTATTAAAGTGGCAAAATATTACGGAAAAGCAACTATTACGCTGATAAAATAAATAAAGGTCTAGCCTGTAATGATTTCGCCCCTGCCACAAATCAATATGGCAGGGGTGATTTTCATTTTTCAGGACTGTCAGACAGTCTTTTTATCAGAATATTAAATTATTACTTCTGCTGCGGCTGCGCTGCTACCGGCAATTTCTTATCGGCCGGAATTCCCAACTCTTTTCTTGCAAGAGGAAGAATATCCACAGTTGAAGCCCCATTATAAAGAATGCCTCCCTGGGAAAGATCGAATATATATGTATATCCGCCGTCTTTCCCTATTTTATCTATCGCATCATTAGCTTTTTTGAAAATAGGCATATAAAGAGACTGCTCCATTGCACTATATTCCTGCTGGGCATTTGCCTGGTATTGACGCAATCGTCCTTCCATTTCCTGCAGTTCTTTTGTTTTGGACTCGAGTATCACGGCAGTCCAGGTAGCGCTCTTCTGGTTATAAGTCTGCATCTTAGTATTAAATTCCTGCTGCATGCCTTTCAAAGTCTCATCGAGTTCCTTAGCATAACTTTCCAGTTTAGCCCTTGCCGAATCGCTTTCCGGCATAAGCACAACCAATTCCTGAATGTTTATCTGTCCGAATTTAAGTGTTTGCCCGAATGACTGTGTCGCAAAAAACACTAACACAAGAGCCAAAATCTTTGTAACGTTCTTCATATTTCTTTTCAATTATTATTTAATTTAATTCGTTTCTTACAAATTTATACCTATAGCTTTCAGCACAAGACCGCTCAAATCGTCCGATTTATCCGAGTATGCAATACCCTGTATTGCAGCAAGGTCAAAGATAAGCATAAAATTCCCTTCTTTTGCAATTTTATCTATTGCCTGCTGAACTTTCTCTTTTACAGGCCCAAGTAACTCTTCCGATTTCTTCTGCATAACGCCGTCCTGACCGAAATAATTTTTTTGCTGCTCCTTTACTTTTCTTTCCAGATTTATGATCTCATTCTCCTTTTGCGATCTCTGATATTCGTTCATGGAAGCCTTGGCAGACTGATAACTCTGGTAAAGCGCCTCTATCTTTTTCATTGCTCCCTCTATGCTGTTTTTATACTGGTTGCTTAAAACTTCCAGTTTATCCTGAGCTACTTTATATTCCGGGATACGCGACAAAATGGTCTCTGTATTTATATAACCTATTTTTGCGCCCTGCATATTCACGGTCTGAGCGTTAAGTTGCATTACTCCCAGCAATGCGGCGACCGCTACAAATAAAACCCTCTTCATAATCTCTAATTTTTATTAATTAATCAAAAAATCAAATATATACAAAAATAATGCTATACTATTAATCCTATATTATTTACTAGAATTGCTGGCCTATCATAAAATGGAACTGACTGCCGCCTCTTCTAAGATTTTCCCTCGGCACAGGATCGAATCCGTATCCCCAGTCTATTCCCAGCATACCCACGATAGGGAGCATGACCCTCAGCCCCACGCCGGCCGACCTCTTTATAGAGAAAGGATTGAAATCTTTTATATCAGACCAGCAGTTACCGCCTTCCAGGAATACAAGGGCATATATTGTGGACTGCGGTTGCAGTACGACAGGATACCTTAATTCCAAAGTGAATTTATCATAAACATTCCCGGCGTATGCCCCGTTTCTGACAGGCGTAATTGATGAATTAGGATAACCCCTCAGGCCTATAATCTCGGAACCGTACGTATTATATCCGCTCATTCCGTCTCCGCCCAACTGAAACCCTTCGAACGGCGAATACCCCAGCTTTCTGTTATAATAACCCAGATAGCCGAAGTTAGCCGAAGTTTTCAGTACCAGATCGCCTACTATCTTAGTATAAAGAGAACCTTTAAAAGTCCATTTATGATACTCTATCCAATTATATTTTTCCTGATCCGACATCTTGCTGTAATCGGTATCTTTAGATCTGAACAAAGAATAAGGAGGCGTAAGCTGCAGACTGAGCAACAGATCGGAACCGCCCCTTGGATAGATAGGCTGATCTGTAGAGTTCCTGTTTAACGATATTTTATAACTGGCATTATGCGATTTACCGGTGCTGAAAAGGAAATTATAGTTCCAGTTATGTAACCTGTATGTCTGCCAGCTAAGTTCATGGTACAACACAAAATAGTTATCCGGCCATTTCAACCTCGAGCCCAGCCCCAGTGCCACTCCGAATACCTCCATATACTGGTCGGAAGTCTGATAATAATAATAAGAGTTGGTTTCACGGGTAAAATATGTGGAAATACTCAAAGAAGTAGGCTTTTTCCCGAAAAGCCACGGCTCTACAAAACTGGCTGATAAAGCGGTATAATAAGTACCGTTGGTCTGGAACCTTATCGATAAAGTTTGTCCGTCTCCCAAAGGCACAGGCCTCCACGCATGCTTTTTAAATAATCTTTTTACGGAAAAGTTATTAAAACTAACCCCTACCGTACCTACGAAAGTATTTCCTCCCCATCCGCCGGAGAGTTCCAACTGGCTGTTAGGCTTTTCTTCCAGATTGTACGCTATATCTACGGTATTATTAGCCGGATTAGGCAATACGCTCACACCCGACTCGGATTGAAATGCCTCCGGATTGAAATGACCTATGGAACTCAGCTCCCTTGCGGATCTCTCGAAATCACTCTGGCTGTAAAGGTAACCCGGACGTGTAAACACCGCTCTTCTGGCTATTTTTTCATTTGTTATAGAGTTGCCGTTAATTATAATATTATTGAACGTGGCCTGCTTGCCCTCCGAAAGCCTCATCTCCACATCTACGGAATCACCCTCTATATTTAACTCCACAGGCATGATATTAAAAAACAGATAACCGTGATCCCTGTACATTTTCACTACGTCCAGATTTTGCTGCTTAGGATCTCCGAAAAGCCTCTTTTCCATTGTCACCACATCATAAATATCGCCTTTCTTTATCATTAGCACCCTGTTAAGATCATCCGCTGTATATACCGAATTTCCGGTCCATGTAATATCCCTGAAATAATATCTCTTTCCCTGGTCTATCTTGAAATCTATACCTATTCTGTCGTCGGTAATATAATAAATAGAATCGCCTGCTATCCTTGCGTCCCTGTAACCGGCTTCATTGAACACCTGTATAAGAGCATCTTTATCGGTCTCATACTCTTTCTCATTGAACTTCTTGGATTTGAAGAAATTTAAAAGACGCATATCCTTTGTCTTTTTCATAGCCCTTGCAAGTTTTGAAGCCTTTACATCTCCGTTGCCTTCAAATCTTATAGTTTTGATCTTTACCTTAGGGCCTTTATTTATCCCGAATTTTACCTTCACGGCATTCTTTATAACCGTATCATTTTCCTGGGTAATATTCACATCGGTTTTAAGAAAACCCTTCTCTTTATAATACTTTTTGATTATATCGGTAGATGACTTTATTACATAATCGGACAACTCGCTGCCCCTTCTTAATTTCAGACGCTCCTGCAAATCGGTTTTTTCGGAATTCTTTACCCCTGAAAACTCCCACCTGGATACCCTGGGACGCTCCTGCAGACGCAAGGTCAGGATACATGTATCCTTATTGGGAGAAAGGGAATCTATATAAAATCCCACATCCGAAAAATATCTTTGAAGCCATATCCTCTTGAGAATAGCGGAGAGCTCCTCGCTTGGAATCGTTATTTTCTCACCTTTTCTTAATCCTGTAAGGGAGAGTATCTGCTCTTCGCGCAAATAATTTATACCGGTAACTTTTAATCCGCCTATAACATAGGTTTTCGGGTTATCATAATCCGTTACAAAATTATTCTTTTTCTCCTCCTGGGCATTGAGGCTGAGCGGAGCCAAGAACGCCAAAGTAATAATCAGTTTCAATAATTTCATGCAAATAGTCGTGTACTTCAAATATGTTTTCTATTTTATTTTTCCATATCTTCTATCCCTTTGAGCAAAAGCGTCCAAAGCGCGCTGGAAATCAGTTTTGCGAAAATCGGGCCAAAGAGTTTCTGTAAAATAATATTCAGTATAAGCGGTTTGCCACAGCATATAATTGCTTAATCTTTGTTCTCCGCTGGTTCTTATAAGCAAATCGGGATCCGGAATGCCGTATGTACTCAAGTATCCGGCAAGCATCTCGGACGTTACCGGCGGAACAACGCCTTCACTATTTCCGTTCTCCTTTATAAATCTGTTCACAGCCTGAACTATATCCCATTTACCGCTATAACTTAAAAATACGATAAGATCAAGTGTATCGTTTTTCTCCGTAAGACTCATACAATCCTCTATTTCTTTCCGGAGTTCGCCCGACAAGCGGCTGAAATCCCCTATAACCCTGAAACGTATATTATTTTTCCGGAACGTTGGAATCTCATTAAATATAGCCTGCAGCATCATACGCATAAGCCCCTCTATTTCATCCGCCGGCCTCCCCCAGTTTTCCTCCGAAAAAGCAAACAGGCTAAGATACCTTATTCCTTTTTCAACGGCGTACTCGGTACAGGCCCTTACGCTTCCTATGCCTTCCTGATGACCGAAAAGACGTTCTTTGCCCCGCTGTGCTGCCCATCTTCCGTTACCGTCCATTATTATGGTAACATGAGAGGGAACTGTATTATCAGTTGTCATAACCACTGTTTAAAAAATTAGTCGCAAATATACATTAATTTTTTTCATTTTGCATTAAAGAAACTGTTTTGATTTTTTACCGAAATTATTTTAAGAATATTTTTCTGCTATTTTAAGATGCTTACTGCGGACAATAGCGGGCCTAATAACTATCAATGCTCATTCCTTTTATCTTCGCCCCAAAGTAATTTCTGATTAAGCGCCGCTATAAAATTATTATTTACGGAGATGCTTTTAAGAGTAAAATCGCCTTTCGATATTACCGCTTTTTCACCCTGGCCGATTGCAAAAAACCTGTTATCTACCGTAAGCAGGGCTTTACCGTGCCTGCTGGCATACTTAACCTCTATTACGGATGTTTCGGGCACTATGAGCGGCCTTACGTTAAGATTATGCGGAGCTATGGGAGCAATTATGAGCACCCTGCTGTCTGGAGTTACGATAGGTCCCCCTATACTTAGCGAATAGGCAGTGGAGCCGGTGGCACTGGCTATAAGTATACCGTCCGCCCAATATTTTGGAAGATAATCACCGTTTATAGATATTTCTATCTCAAGCATCACCGGATTAGAACGCTGTATAGTTATTTCATTAAGGGCATAAGGATAAAAACCTGCCGGAAGTCCAGGCGTTTTCAAATTAAGTACGCTTCTTTCATCTACTGTATAATCTTTTCCCAGCAACTTCTCTATCCATATATTATCATCCTCCGCACAAGCCGTCGTAAGAAAACCCAGACGTCCGAAATTAATACCTGCAACCGGGATATTCCTGTTACGCACAAGCGTAAGGGATTCGAGGAAAGTACCGTCCCCTCCCAAGGAAAGAAAAAGTTCCACATCTTCCGGCAGATCTTCACAAGATGTAAAAAAAGTTCCCTGAGGTAACCGTGGAAGAGCCTTTTTAAGCAGATCATAAAAAGAACGGCAGTAGCATAATTCAACCTTACCTGTAAGGTACAGCTTATCTATAAGCAATTCTACGCGTCCCAGGTTGGATTTATCTATTCTCCTTCCAAAAAGAGCAAATTTCATATACAGTCTGTTAAAAATTTATGCAAGATAAATAATTTACGGATAAGTTTGTATAAAACTTTATATAAAGATTAACAAAATATACATACTTTTGTATGATCAGTAAAAAATAATCATTGCAATAATAAATGACAACACTAAGCGTAAATATAAACAAAATAGCTACTCTCAGGAATGCCAGAGGAGGCAATATGCCCGATTTAATCAAAACCGCGCTGGATTGCGAGAAATTCGGGGCACAGGGAATCACAGTACATCCCAGACCAGACGAAAGGCATATAAGATACAGAGACGTAACGCAACTCCGGCCGTTACTCTCCACGGAGTTCAATATAGAAGGTAATCCTACGGAACCGTTTACAGAACTGGTACTCAAAGTAAAACCGGCACAGGTAACGCTTGTTCCGGATGCAGCCGACGCCATAACGTCCAATGCAGGCTGGGACACCGTAAAATATAAAGATTATCTTAAAAAGGTATGCCGTACATTCAAGAATAACGGAATAAGAGTTTCAATTTTTATAGATCCGGTAGAGGAACTGATAAAAAATGCGGCGGACACGGGATGCGACAGGGTGGAACTCTACACGGAAGCATACGCCGTGAACTACGTTTTAAACAGGGAGAAAGCTATCGAACCTTATGTAAAAGCAGCGCAAACCGCAGTTAAATGCGGGTTGGGGCTGAATGCGGGACATGATCTGAACCTTGAAAACCTTAAATATTTTAACAGTAACATACCCGGCCTGCTTGAAGTTTCGATAGGGCATGCTTTAATATGCGACGCTCTGTATCTGGGACTTGAAAATACAATCCGGGCTTACAGAAGGGAACTGCTACTGTAATTACCAGTTCTCGAAAAAATAATTATCTTTGTAGCCAAATATATAAATCCAACATGAGCTATTTTATAATTATACGATCCCGGATGACGGCGATTAACCGGGTTTTCGGGCGGTAGTATTCCTTTAATAATAAAAGGATGCGGAAAGCAAGCTCATGTGAGAGCGAAAAGATTACTATCGCTATGAAAAAATTTATTTAACTAAGAAATGAAATCAAATTTTTAAAATGTATGAAAAATTTAACGGTATTCTTTGCAGTTGCATCTGTTGCAATCTTATGTTCTTGTAACACAAACTCATCTACAAGCGGCACTCCTACTACAAAAACCATAGAGGCCGGCGCTATAGCCCCTCAGGGAAGTATTGTTTATCTTCAGATGGATTCTCTGGTAAATCAATACGATATGTTCAATGATCTTAAATCGGAACTGGAGAGTAAAGCCCAGGTAATACAGGATGATATGGATAAAAAAGGAAGAGCGCTGGAGAGTGAGCTTAAAGACTTTAAAACAAAAGTAACCAAAGGTCTCCTAACGAGGGCACAGATGGAAGAACAGCAACAAAGGCTTATGGATAAAGATCAGGCGCTAAGGAATTTAGGCCAGCAGAAACAAATGGAGATGGCCGAAGAACAGGAAGTCCTGTACAGAAAAGTCATGGATGCCGTAAAAACATACCTTACAAAATATAACCAGGAAAAAGGCTATGCTCTTATTCTTACCACTTCAGGCGCCTCGAACAGTGTTATTGTAGGTAATTCTTCTCTCGATATTACAAAAGACGTGCTTGCAGGATTAAATGAGGAGTATGTGAAATCTAAAAAATAATTAATTTGAGAATAGCCGTATTATCGTGTTTTTACCCTTACAGGGGGGGGATATCGCAATTTAACGCCTGTCTTCTTGAAGAGCTGGAAAAAAGGCACTCCGTAAAGGCGTTTAATTTCAAAAGGCAGTATCCCGGTTTTCTGTTCCCCGGAAAAACACAATATGTAACCGACGACGATAATGCCG
Organism: uncultured Muribaculaceae bacterium; assembly: GCA_964449975.1. Classification (GTDB taxonomy): domain Bacteria; phylum Bacteroidota; class Bacteroidia; order Bacteroidales; family UBA932; genus Egerieousia. Next base: position 30,179 of record CAYVED010000014.1, on the reverse strand, counting down.
TACCAGTAGAATCGACTGCCCTGCTGGATACGGCAAATCCTTTTTCGTATATATCAACAGCAAGGGCCGTAAAGGAGTGGAACCCGGATATACTCATAATGAGATACTGGATGAGTTACTTCGCCCCGTCGCTCGGATATGTGGCACGTCATCTGAATAAAAACTGTAAGATAATTTCAATACTGGACAATGTTATACCGCATGAACGGAGATTTTTCGACAAATCTTTCACCAAATATTTCCTCAAACCGCACGACGGGTTCGTAGTTCTGTGCGATGCGGTAAAAAACGATCTGCTCCGGTTTATGCCGGATGCGAAATATATAAATACCCCCCACCCTCTTTATTCCCACTTCGGAGAAAAACTTCCGCGAAAAGAGGCGGAAAAGATTATCGGGATAAAAACAGCAATGAAAAATATTCTTTTCTTCGGACTGATAAGAGAATATAAAGGTCTCGATATTCTTCTGGAAGCGTTCTCGCAACTGGACGATTCATATCAGCTCATAATCGCGGGGGAGCCTTACGGCAGTTTCGAAAAATACCGCACAATCATCGAGAAATCGCCGAATAAAGAGAATATATATCTTAATACCAGCTATATTAAAGATAATGAGGTAAACAGATATTTTTCGGCAGCCGACGTATGCGTACTTCCGTACAGGAGCGCCACACAAAGCGGGATAAGTTCGATAGCCTACCATTTTGAAATCCCGATGATCACCACCGATGTAGGAGGACTGAAAGAGACAATAGGCGATACCGGCACAGGGATTATAGTTGAATCCCCGGCCCCTGAAGCGATAGCGGAAGCTATCAAGAAATATTTCCGCGTTGCAGATAAGGAGAACGCAGGGGAACTCACCCGTGCACAAATGGTTGAAAATATAAGAAAAGAAAAAGAGCGTCTCAGTTGGAGCAATTTTTGCAATAAACTGGAAGAGTTCTGGGAAAAATTATAATACTAAATTTATAAAATCAAGGAAATGAACTCAATCACAAGAACAGAATTTGATTTTCCTAATCAGACATCCAAATATACCGGCAAAGTAAGGGATGTTTATACCATTGCGGACAAATATATGGTAATGGTCGTAACCGACAGAATATCGGCATTTGACGTCGTGTTGCCTAAAGGTATCCCGTATAAGGGACAGGTACTTAACCAGATCGCGTCGAAGTTTCTGGACAGCACCTCGGATATAGTAAAAAACTGGAAAATAGCTTCTCCCGATCCTATGGTTACGGTAGGCTATAAATGTGATCCTCTTCCGGTGGAAATGATAGTAAGAGGGTATCTCACGGGCAGTTCCTGGAGGACATACAAAGCCGGATCGAGAGAGATATGCGGTGTAAAGATACCAGACGGCATGAAAGAACATCAGAAATTCCCTTCTCCGATAGTTACCCCTACCACAAAAGCGGAAATAGGCGGACATGATCAGGATATTTCAAGAGAAGAGATAATAGCACAGGGCCTTGTTCCGGAGAAAATTTACGATGAACTCGAAAGGATCACCCTCGAATTATACAAAAGAGGATGCGAGATAGCGGCCGGACGCGGCCTGATACTGGTAGATACCAAATATGAATTCGGACTGAAAGACGGGGAAATATATCTGATAGACGAAATACATACTCCCGACAGCAGCCGTTATTTTTACGCAGACGGGTACCAGGAAAGATTCGACAGAGGAAAGCCCCAGAAACAACTCTCGAAAGAATTCGTACGCGAATGGCTGATGGAAAACGACTTCAGCGGACAGGCCGGGCAAAAGGCTCCGGAAATGACGGACGCCATAGTGAAAAACATCTCCGACCGCTATATAGAACTTTATGAGAATATTACCGGAAGCGCCTTTGAAAAAGCCGGTTATACCGATAATGTTTACGAAAGAATAGACACCGGCGTAAGAAACATGCTGGCACGTCTTTAATAAATTATATATAAGGATTATAATACTCATGCGTACGATAATATTAAGCCTAGTTGCATTATTATTTATAACAGGGAATATCTGCGCCCGGAACTACAATATCCCGCAGATAAGGGTCTCTACGGAAAAAATAAAAGAGAACGGAGTGGTAAAATACGTGCATCATGTACAGCGCGGGGAAACCATATATGCCATTTCAAAAGCATACGGAGTAACTACGCAGGAGATACTTAATAATAATCCAACTCTCAAATCCGGTTTACATGCGGGGATGATGATATTCATTCCCGTTAAAAATCCCGGAAAAAATGACGGTAAGGAGAAACAACTCCGGAAACATATTGCGAAGTGGTATGAAACGATAGATGATGTAGCCCGGAAATATAATGTTCCGGTAAAAGATCTTATGGAGTTCAACAATCTTACTTCACAAAAACTTTCCAGAAGGCAAGTTCTTTTTATTCCCGACAAAAAAAGCTCTTCATCTACGACAGATCCCGTTGAAAAAGAGGATAATAATACCCATAACCTGTCGGACAAAAACAAGGATGCAGGGCTTATTGCGGAACAGGCACGCGATACGGTTGAGACGGGAAACATAACCGGCAATATTCCGGCAAATATTTATCCTCTTACAGGAATGCTGAAACGCCGGAGCAGTTATGAGCCTGTGGAAATATCAATAATCCTGCCTCTCAACGGAAGCGACTCCCTCGCCCTGAATTATAACTTTATGGACTTTTATGCAGGAGCTTTACTTGCAATAAACAAACTTAAAGAGCAGGGAATAAATATGAAGATAAATATCTTCGACCAAACCGCTTCGTCCGTAAAAAACCTTATGAAAACCGACAGTCTCTACGGAAGCCAACTTATAATAGGCCCGGTAAGAGGGCATGATATAAAAGATATACTGGATTTTTCAAAATATAACGGTATTCCGGTTATCTCTCCTATGGATCAGAGCGCAGAGCAGTTCATAAACGGCAACCCTTATCTTATCCAGGTTCCTTCCGGCTCAGACACACAGATAGATAATATCTTGTCGCAACTAAAAAGCGACTACCTGAAATCATACGGAAATGCAAATATAATATTATGCTATGAAAAAGACGGAGCCGATGCTGCCGCCGTAAAGAAAACGGAAAATTACCTTGAGAACAATTCCATCCCTTATTCCGGAATATCATACGGAATCCTGGAAGGACGCGAAATACTGGACAGCATAAAATCAGTCATAAATTACAGCAAAAAGAATCTCGTGATAGTACCGTCCAACAGCGAGGCTTTCGTAAACGATATTGTAAGGAACCTGAATCTCTGTCTCTCGCTCGAAAATAAAGATCATGCCCTTACAAATATATCACTCAGGCAATTAATAACTCTCTACGGATTACCTAAATGGAAAAACTTCGAAACCGTAGATCCCGAATATTTCCATAAACTGAACCTCCATCTGTCGCTTCCTTATCATATAGACTACAACGAAGAAGAGGTAAAAGAGTTTCTCCTAAAATTCAGGGCGTTATATAAAACGGAGCCTTCTCCTTACGCATTCCAGGGATACGATATTATCAAATATTTTGTCCCTCAACTGAATGATTACGGAAAAGAATTCGTAAACGTAATGCAAATGCAAAACGGGAAAATGCTGCAATCGGATTACAGTTTTTCCCGTGAAGATATTAACAACGGATTCGGTAATAAAGCAACCAGAAATATAAAATATAACCAGGATTACTCTATTTCAACTATTACCGGGACACCGGGCTACACGCCTTTTTAAGCCACAGGGCCGTCTCCTCGTCCAGTCCGGGGGAGAGAGTCTCGTATACATGCTTATTATAATCGTCGAGCCATTGCAGTTCCGCCCGGGTAAGCAGTTCTTTTTCCACGCAGGAAGTTGGTATGGGAACTAATGTAAAAGTCCCGAACTTGTAAAAATCATTAAAAACGGATGTTTTCCAATCCTTTATTTCCATAACGTTCTCCGTACGGATACCGTACCGCCCCTCAAAATATATTGCAGGCTCATTGGATATTACCATTCCCGGTTTCAAGGTTACGGGGTTTTCCTCCATTCTCACGCTCTGAGGACCTTCATGCACACAGAGATAATGTCCTATACCGTGGCATGTACCGTGAAAATACATCAACCCCTCATTAAACAACGGCCCCCTGGCAAGTATATCCAGTTGGGAACCTCTGGTTCCTTTGGGGAACTTAGCCATTGAAAGATCGATCATACCTTTGAGAACCAGCGTATAATGCCTTTTCTGTTCTCCGGTAAGTTCTCCCAGAGGTATTGTCCTCGTTGTATCCGTAGTACCGCATAAATATTGTCCGCCCGTATCCATAAGTAAAAAACTATCCGTCCCTATTTTTCCGGAATTCTCTTTATCCGCACTGTAATGAGGCAAAGCACCAGCAGCCCCGAACGCTACAATAGGTTCAAAACTCTCTCCCCTGTATAAAGGGCTCTCCTTTCTGTATTCTATCAATTTTTCCCCTATAGAATACTCGTCAAGCTCCTCCCCTCTCCCGATACCGTCGTGAATATATTTAAGCATTTTACACCACGCTGCCCCGTCCGTTTCGAAAGCCTTTTTAAATCCCGATAATTCGGTTTTATTCTTAATAGATTTAAGATGGCCGATAACACCTCCTGCAACCGTGTCTTCAACAAAAACAGCCCCCGGCACATCCAAAGCATTATAATCCCTTACGGTAATTTTAGACATCGGACATACCCTTATAATTCCGGAAGGAATCTCTTTAAGAAACGCTTCGAAAGCGGAATATCCATATACTTTTACACCCTGTTTTTTAAAAGCTTCCGACACCTCTGCGGAAAGCGATTCCGGATTCACAAACAGATATATCCCCTCGTCCGTCACTACGGCATACGATTGCGGAAGAGGATTATATTTTATGTCCGTTCCCCTTATATTGCACAGCCAGGCCACGTCGTCGCAGGCCGTAACAATATAAGCAAACCGTTTCCCTCCCATTCCCAGCTCCTTAACAACCCTTTGATATTTAGAAGAAATCTCCTCTCCGGTAAACTCTTCCGGCAAATACTCTATTCTATTAAATTCAAGCGGAGGCCTTCCGTCCCATATCTGCGAAATAAAATCTCCGACAGGCTCTAACCGGCATGGAGAAAGCAACTTTTCCAGAGATAAATACTCCGTATAAGAAAAAAGGGACTTATCGACGGCCACTCTTCCGCCTCCGGGATATTGTCCCTTTATCCACCCGTGCAGGGAAGGGGTCTGCGGCATTTTAAGTTTCATCAACTTTATACCGCTGCCATGCAATTCCTTTTCAGCCTGCACGAAATACCTAGAATCCGTCCACAAAGCGGCATCATCCAGAGTTACCGCCAAAATGCCGGCAGAACCGGTAAACCCGCTAAGCCATTCCCTGATTTTATAATAATCCTGCGTATATTCTCCGAAATGAGGATCATTAGTGGGTATGATAATAGCCTTACAGTCATATTCTGCCAGCTTCTCCCTTAAAAGAGCAATCTTATTTCCCATAATTTATTTTATAAGCGACGCCGGATTAAGATTATTTTTCTCAATATCCTTATAATAATTAACCGTCCCTACTTTAAGTTCAACGGTTGCGGCGTCATCGCATACTATAATGCCTCTTTGATGCATCTGCAACACGCTTACCGTCCACATGTGGTTTACCGATCCCTCTACCGCCTGATACAAAGCCCTGGCTTTGGCATGTCCGTTCACAAGTATAAGCACCTCCCTGGAATCCATTACAGTACCTACGCCCACGGTAAGAGCTGTTTTTGGTACAAGATTTATATCCCCATTAAAGAACCTGGAATTGGCAATTATCGTATCGGTAGTGAGAGTTTTTATCCTTGTCCGCGAAGAAAGCGAAGAACCCGGCTCATTAAAAGCGATATGTCCGTCGGGACCCACTCCTCCCATAAACAGATGTATTCCGCCGTAAGATTTTATCTTCTCCTCATATCTTATACATTCCTGATCCGGATCAGATGTATTCCCGTTAAGGATATTTACATTCTCCGGCTTAATATCAATATAATTGAAGAAATTATTCCACATAAAAGAGTGGTAACTTTCAGGATGATCTTCCGGAAGTCCGATATATTCATCCATATTAAACGTAACGACATTCTTGAACGACACCTTACCGGCGTTATAAAGATTTATCAGTTCCCTGTATGTCCCAAGCGGGGTGGAACCTGTAGGAAGTCCGAGAACAAAAGGATTTGCAGAAGTAGGTGCGAACTCATTTATCCTTTTAACAATAAATGCCGCCGCCCATTGCGAAAGCTGTGAGTAAGACTCTTGAATAATTAATCTCATATTTATTTTTTTAATAAAAATTTGGCATTCTCTATTGCGGCATCCGAAAGTTCGGCCCCGCTTAACATCCTGGCCACTTCCATTATTCGTTCTTCATTATTAAGTATCTTTATCTTCGTTCTGGCGGAGTTCTTATGATCGAACTCTTTGGAAACAAGCAGATGAGTATTCCCTTTGGCCGCTATCTGAGGAAGATGCGTAATTGCGAGAATCTGCATCCTGCTGCCAAGCTCACCTATAATATCCCCCATTTTATCGGCAATGCTTCCCGATACCCCCGTATCTATCTCATCAAAGATCATTGTAGGCATTCCGGTATATTCCGCCATCAATGACTTAATACACAGCATGATTCTCGAAAGCTCCCCTCCTGAGGCCGCCTTCTGCAAAGGTACTGGATTTGCCGCCCCGTTAGCAGAAAACATAAATACGACCCTGTCCGTACCGTCCGGAGTATATGTGCCGCGTTTCTCTATAAATATATCGAATAAGGCATGTGGCATTTCCAGCTCTTTTATTTTTCTTTCCAGAACACCTGCCAACGCTTTTATGTTGTCCTTCCTTTTTCCCGACAACTCCACGGCAAAAGAATTCCTCTCCTTTTCCAATCTCTCCGTCGCGGCTGCAAGCCTCTCCCTGCATTCAAGATTATCGGATACCCTCATCAGGTCTCTCTCCAACTCTTTTTTTATCCCTATCAGAGACGGCACATCACCTACCCCGTATTTTTTAAAAAGAGAATATAGGATCCCTATCCTGTCTTCCACATATTCCAGTCTCTCCGGGGAGACGACGATTTTTTCCCCTGCTCGGACAAGCTCCGCCTCAATATCCTTACATTCTATTCTGCAACTCTCAACCCTGCCGGCCAGTTCGTCAAATCCGGGCACAAAGTTAGAACACTTTCTCAATAAATTGGATGCTTCTTTCAGATTTTGAACTATCGATCCCCCGGCAGGATTCATAAGATCAATTACGCTATATGTTAAACTTTTGATTTCCTCTGCATTAGCCAACTGTTTCTGTTCCGTTTCCAACTCTTCCAGTTCTCCTTCCCACAAATTCACCTCTTCCAATTTATCAAGCTGAAACCGTTTATAATCCAACTCTCTCTCATTACCGGCTATTTCGGCATCGAGCTTAGCCAGATCGCTTTTAGCGCAGGCATAAGCGGAATAAGCCTCTCTGTACTTTAACAACAATCCGTAAGCGCCGGAAAAATAATCCAGTACGGACAACTGGTAACTCTCGTCCGCAAGCAATAAATGCCGGTGCTGCGCATGAATATCGATAAGCCTCCCCGATATGTCGGTGAGTACTCCCAACGCCACCGGAACATCATTGACAAACGCTCTGGAACGTCCGCTCACGGATATTACACGCCTAAGCAACAACTCTCCGACACCTATCTCCGCACCCGCCTGCTCGACTATCCGTAATACGGCCTCCGGCAAATCCTTAGCATCAAACTCCCCCTCAACCACACAATTTTGCGTTTTATCCTTCAGTACATCAACATCCGCTTTCGCCCCCAGTAATAACGAAAGAGCCCCAAGCAAAATAGATTTGCCGGCGCCCGTCTCTCCCGTAATAATAACCAGTCCGTCCGGAAAAGCAATATCCAGGTTATCTATAAGGGCATAATTACGTATAATTAACTTTCCGAGCATATAAGCAGATTTTCTATACAATCCACAATATCGCAGGCAACTTCGGCCTTGGTTTTCAAAGGATAAACCAAAGTTTCTCCCTCTTTGAAAAAGATTGAAACCTTATTGGTATCCCCTCCGAAACCTGCGCCTTTATCCCTTACCGAATTCAGGACGATCATATCGAGATTTTTTTTATACAGTTTGCCCCTGGCATTTTCGGCCTCATTATCCGTTTCCAGCGCAAACCCGACAGATAAAGATCCCGGCCTTTTATTCCGGCCTATCCATTCCGCAATATCGTTTGTAGGAGTAAGCTCTATAATATGATTTTTCTTTTCCCTCTTTATTTTTTTCTGCGCGGCATCGGCAACCGTAAAATCGGCAACGGCAGCACATAAAATAACTATATCTGCCTCCTTATACTGCTCCTGTGTCTTTTCCAGCATCTCCTTTGCCGTCACCACATCTATAATCCTTATATTGGGATGATACAAATTTATATCCACAGGGCCGCTCACCACAATAACCCCTGCTCCTCTGTTTGCGGCTTCATTAGCAATGGCATAACCCATCTTCCCCGACGAATGATTCGTTATATATCTTACCGGGTCTATGGCTTCTTTCGTAGGGCCGGCCGTAATGAGAATCTTTTTCCCGCAGAAACATCCCTTCCTTGCCAGGATCGCTTCTATATGAGGTATTATCCTTTCAGGCTCTTCCATTCTGCCTTTCCCGTCCAGACCGCTGGCAAGCTCTCCGCTGGCAGGTTCTATTACGGTAACTCCTCTTTGTGAAAGGATTTCCAGATTCCGCTGCGTGGCAGGATGCCTGTACATATCCAGATCCATCGCCGGAGCCACAGCTACCGGACATTTGGCGGAAAGATAGGTCGTAAGCAGTAGGTTATCGGCAATCCCGGCAACCATCTTCCCGATAGTATTGGCGGAACACGGGGCTATAATATACAGATCCGCCCACATTCCCATACTTACATGACTGTTCCAATCCCCGTTCTCAGGATTATAAAAATCTACAAGAATAGGATTTTTAGATAATGTAGCCATTGTAAGGGGGGAGATAAATTGTTTTGCCATACTCGTCATAACAACTTTAACCTCGGCTCCCGCCTTTACAAGAGCCCTTACCAGAATTGCGGATTTATAAGCGGCAATACTGCCGGTTATCCCCAACAGAATATGTTTCCCTTTTAATGACATGACAGCCGCCTTAATTAAGTCCTGAAATATTAAGATTCTATCTTACGATAATATATCTCTCCGTTCTGGAACTCTTTTATAGCCGTGAGGGTAGGTTTAGGCAGTTTCTCATAATAACGTGAAATCTCTATCTGCTCCCTGTTCTCAAAAGTCTCCTCCAGCGTATCGGCAAAATTGGAAAACTCTTCCAGTTTAGCGCTTAGTTCCTGCTTTATCTCGGCAGCAATCTGATTAGCCCTTTTGGCGATTATCATAGTAGACTCATAGATATTGCCGGTAGGCTCTGCAAGTTCAGATAAATTTCTTGTAACCGTATTGGAGGTTACCTTGTAATCTTTCTTCTCCATCTTACTTATATATAAACATTATATTTACAAAACATAAAAACCGCTGCTACGCTGCATCCCGCTGCTGTGCATCGGCAGTATCCGATTCCGTAGCTTTCTTATTTTTCCCCAAATACCCCTGGGCTTTTGAGAAGAGGCCGTCCAGTTCTTTCTTTTTCTGGGATTCGGGATATTCGCTTATGAAATTATAGTAATCGTCGATAAATGTAAGATAACGGTCCTTCTGCTTATACTTAACGCTATTGAACGCATATTTATAAGAAGATAAGGCCGTATAATACAATACATCTTCCCTGTACTGATTATCCGCATTCTCTTTAAGCACATTTTTAAGGGCATAATGAGCGGCCTTGTAATCTTCCATGGTATAATAGAGCTTTGCGGATTCGAAGCTTTTTCTATCCAGCCTCTCCATAAACTCTTTCATCATCGCCTGGCACTCCGGATAAAAACTGCTTCCGGGATTATCATACATAAATTCGCCGATTATAGTCATAGCCTTTTTCGTAGGCATCTGATCCAGTTCATACCTGTATGTACTTTCGTACAAACATTTTATCCTGTAAAATTGAGCTTCCTCCGCAAAAGGGCTTCTGGGGAATACCGTTATAAAAGAGGCAAAATTAGGCTCTGCATTTATATAGTCTCCGTACCTGTAGTTACTTAAAGCCAGATAGTAATTCACGGTATCTTCCTGCGGAGTACCCTGGGTGACAAGTTTGAGGTTTTCAAATAGATCCGCCGCCTTTTTGTACTTGCCTTTGTCAAAATACTTAAAAGCCGCCTTATACTTCAAATCAACATCATCGCTCTTCAACAATGTATCATAATAACTCGTACATGAAAATTGCAGAAAGGCAACCGTCAGTACAACCGATATTTTTAGGAACCTCATCATTTATATTTGAATTTATGCAAACTAATTTTCCTGTAAGAATCTCTCCGCATCCATAGCCGCGCGGCAACCGCTTCCTGCGGCGGTTATCGCCTGCCTGTAACTGGTATCCTGAACATCTCCTGCGGCAAAAACACCCGGCACATTGGTTTTCTGGGACTTGCCGTCGGTAATTATATATCCCTCCGCATTGGTCTCCAGATAAGGTCTGAACACTTCCGAGTTAGGATGATGCCCTATCGCAAGGAAAAATCCGTGAATATTTATTACTTTATCCTCACCTGTTTTATTATTATTAAGCAATACTCCGGTAACGCCGAATTCATCGCCAAGCACCTCTTTTGTATTGGTATTCCACAAAACCTCTATATTCGGAATGGAAAGCACCCTTTCCTGCATCGCCTTTGAGGCCCTTAGAACATCTCTCCTTACTATAAGATAAACTTTCTTGCAAAGCCCCGCAAGATAAGCAGCCTCTTCACAGGCGGTATCGCCGCCGCCGACAACCGCCACATCTTTATTACGGTAGAAAAACCCGTCGCATGTAGCGCACGCAGAAACTCCCGATCCTTTGAATTTCTCCTCTGATGGAAGTCCAAGATATTTGGCAGTAGCTCCCGTAGCTATAATAAGGGTGTCCGCCAGCACCTCTTTCTCTCCATCCATCTCCAGCTTAAACGGTCTTTTACTCAGATCCGCCGCGGTAACAAGACCGGTTCTTACTTCCGTACCGAATCTCTGCGCCTGCTTTTTCAGATCTTCCATCATTATCTGCCCGCTTATCCCCTCGGGATAACCTGGAAAATTATCTATCTCGGTAGTAGTTGTAAGTTGTCCTCCGGGCTGAATCCCCTCATAAACAACCGGATTAAGATTAGCCCTTGAAGCATAAATAGCTGCGGTGTAGCCCGCCGGGCCGCTACCGATAATCAAACATTTAATTCTTTCTGTACTCATAAAAAATAATATCTCGCAAAATTAATAATTTTTTCGGATAAACTTATCCTTAATTAAATATTCAAGTCTAAGTTCCCATACCAGCACAAAAGATGCCACCCATCTGGATAATAATAAAACATACCAGACACCCCCTATCGCCGAGAGCAGGATAAGATCCTCCAAGTTACTGTGAGATATTGAAATATGGGTATTCAACAAATCTATATCTCTTTTATCTATTTTACCGCTCCTGGTCTCTTCCATCATAACCGCGGCTCCGTACGCCAGTCCTAATGTATTTGCCACTATCCACAAAAAAGAAGTTTTTGCCGGAAGCCCGAATACCGCCAGCAAAGGACGGAAGAATTTGGAAATCCACCTTATTATTCCGTACTCGGAGAGTATCTTCTGAAATATGGCAAGCGAAAAGATAAGAACGGTCATTTTAACGACAACCCAGCCGGTAGACACCGCCCAGTCTTTAAACATATCCGTAAAAGAGAGCTCTTCCGCATCTGCCCCCTGCAATACTCCGGCCATAGCCCCAGGCAACAACTTATTCAGGACGAATGCTATTACGAATGCAGACAAAGTCCTTATTATCAACATTCTTATAGCCGAAGAACCCGTTTTTTTCTGTACAGCAGTCTCCGTTACCATATTATGGGAACATAATATCATAACACTTAAAATCGTCAAAGCCCTAACATTAAAATCAAACGCCACCGCTACCGATATGGCAGCATAAACATTTACAAAAAATCCCGTCACATAAGGCAGAGCAGCCTCACCGGGCAATCCCAGATGATTGAAAACAGGACTTATGAATTGAGAAAACCAGGGCAGTATTTTTAAATATTTAAGAAAGAATATGACCAGCGATACACCTGCGGTAATCTTGACAAGCCAAATACATGTCTTTAAAGTAGAGGGTATTATCTCTTTTATACACCTTAATATACGTTCTTTGTTACTCTCTGTTATCCGTTTCCCGGTAATTTCAGTCATGGTCTGTTCTTTGATGTAAAAAGGCAAATATAGTGAGAATCCTTTACAATCAGAAACTGAACCTGAAACCCGCCTGTAATGTAAATCCAAGAGGATTTTCGGAATGTATGCTCTTTATAGAGACGTCGTTGCCCATTCTGCCGAGAGAACCGTCTTTTTCCATTCCCAGATAATAAGAAAGCCCCGGTTCGAAATAAACGCCCACCGTACTGTTGAATTTATACTGAACGCCAACTGAAAAATTAAGCGATGTTTGAACGGATTTTATCTTCACTTTTTCGCTTCCCACCTTTCCGTACACGCACTTTTCAACCATTCCTCCTATGCCGGTATATACGGAGTATTTATATTTATTCACAAAATTCCAATTCAACCTCAAAGGAATACCGAGATAATGAAGGGTTTGCCTCACACTCTTATCCTTTTGCAGATTCTCAATATCCGAATTCAACAAAGAATATACCAGACCCGTCTCCAGGGTGAATTTATCCGAAAGGTTCTTCCCTATGGTAATTCCGAAACTTACAGGCTGTTTATGTCTATATTTCGCATCTATAACAGAAACACCCGATCTGAACGCCACGTTCTCCGGACGTTTATACAACATCAGGTCTTTTATCTCGGTCATTTCCGAGAACGAGGACATCTCCATCACCGCCCCCTCCGGCACATCAACCGTTCTGGGGTCGAACGTACTTACCCCGCTATTCCCGACAGATAACGCAAGCCACAATCCCGTTCTTTTTTTCACAGGATCATCTCCGTTATTCTTCAAATATTCCTCCCATGTAAGATCTTTCGAAACATTCGAAACATCTGTCTTTCCCTCCCTCCCCATATCATCCTTATTTTTATACCGGGCTATATTATTTTCGTCCGGGGCTACCGCTTTTTCCGGAATTAAAACCCCGTCGTTCTTATCCAGGCTTTTCTCCTTTTCCTCCTTAACTTCACCTGCTATATTATCCTTATTAACGCTACGTACTTCATTTGCCGCGATGATCTTTTCAGGCGCCACCATCCCGGCATTCTCTTTCTCAACCGGCTCAACTCCGGCTACCGGCATATTATTTTGAGGCATATTTTCTTTTACGGTATAATCATTTACCACCGATACGGAAGGCGGTATACCGCTCTCCCTGTTATCGACAAACAACGGAGACAACGCAAAAAACAGAACAACAACGGCCGCAGCCGCAGCAACAGTCCTGAACACACTACGTATGCGGCGCAACCCCGGACGTCCGGCATGAAAAACGCCCATGTCCTTTTCAAGTCTGCTCCAGGCATCTGCAGGAAGAGGTTCTTTATACCCGTTCACCTTCTCTTTCAGACACTCCAGCCATTCTTCATTATTACTCCGCCCCATATTCATAAATTATAATTCATTATCCTTTATATACTCATTTATCTTTTTCGCAAGTGCGTTCTTGGCCCGCAACAACTGCGAGGAAGAGGACTTTTCGTTTATACCCAGAACGGAAGCGATCTCCCTGTGCGACTTTCCCTCAAAAACAAAAAGGTTGAATACGGTACGGTATCCGCCGGGAAGCTCGGAGATGAATCGCATTATAACCGCTTCAGGAATAAGGCTTACCTTATCCACTTGCGGTTCGGCGTATAATCCCAACTCCTCTTCTTTTCCGGAACCGTTACCGGAAAGTATCCCGTACCCGTCGTCATACACCGTTATCCCGTTATTTCTCTTCCTCAAATATTCTATGACCGTATTCACCATTATCCGGCTCATCCACGCTTTAAGCGATCCGTTGCCGCGCCAGGTGAATTTGTCGAACGAAGCGAATATTTTAAGGAATCCGTCATGCAATAAATCCTGAGCAATATTTCTATCCCCTACATAACGCACGCATATACCTAACATATATCCGGCATAATTCTCATAAAGAATCTTCCGCGCATTCCTGTCTCCTTTTTCACAAAGAATTGAGAGTTTTTGCTCCTCCATTTTATCCGTTTCATGTATATTAAACGCAAAAATAAAAAAATACTGCACAGTTATATGCAGTATTTCACATTCTGCCCGTTTAATCATAAACAACATACAAAAGTTTTACCATAAATAGAAAAACGCTTAATATTTTCAAACTATAAAATAAAATTTTTATGAAAAAAATTAAATTATTTATTCTTGCATTACTTGTTGCAGTTCCGTTTCTTCAGTCATGCAACGACAAAATCGACCAGCCGAGCATGTATGCTCTGGTAACGATAAAAACAGCAGGTATCGGAGAATATTACGGATTAATCGATAACGGCGACAAAATCTTCGTAGGCGACAAGGCTATGGTAGCCAACTACAAACCTAAAGACGGACAAAGGGCTTTCATGTATTTCACCCCTATGGAAACTCCTGTCGAAGGATTTAAATACAACGCTAAAGTATATGTTATAGATAATATAACGACAAAACCGGTAGTCTTACTGGAAGATAAACAATTCGACACCCTCGGCACGAATTCCATACAAATAGTAGACGCTTCGATAAGCGGAGGATACCTTAATGTACAGTTTGCGGTATTTTCAGATGGATTTTCAAATCATATTATAAATCTTGTAGACAATAAAATAGATGTTCCGAATGAAAAAGAGAATTATATCTCTCTGGAATTAAGGCACAAAAACAAAAGTGGAAGCGGAGATGACGGACAACTCAGGAGAGGTTTTATCTGCTTTAAACTGGATAATTATGATCCTGGCCTCATTCAGAACTGCAAAGGATTATATATAAAACAAAAACCTATACCTCAGGAAGAAGGGAAAGAATATATAACCGTAGATCTGAAAAAATCAGAACCGGACGATAAATAGGAAGTGTCCTGATTAAAAAACTATACACAACAGAAACGGGGAGCTATATATGGCATCCCCGTTTTTCAATAATAACTTAAATACAAAAACCACTCTTAGTAGTTATTCCTCTTAGGCTCAAAATAAGCCTGCGGATGAGCACACGCAGGGCATTTCAAAGGAGCCTTTTTACCTTTGGTAACATAACCGCAGTTACGGCACTGCCATTCTATAGCCTCTTCTCTTTCAAACACCTTATGTTCATCCACACGTGCCAGTAAAGCAAGATAACGGGCTTCATGCAAAGCCTCTACTTTGGCAATCTCCCTGAATGTCTGGGCTATTTCACGGAATCCCTCTTCTTCCGCAATTTTAGCGGCTTCGGGATATAATACATACCACTCTTCGTTTTCGCCTTCCGCAGCAGCTTTAAGATTTTCAGCCGTAGTTCCTATGACGCCGGCAGGATATGAAGCCGTAATCTCTACCATGCCTCCTTCAAGATATTTGAAGAATCTTTTAGCATGCTCCCTCTCCTGTTCCGCAGTCTCCATAAAAATAGCAGCAATCTGTTCGAATCCTTCTTTTTTCGCCACACTTGCAAAAAATGTGTATCTGTTTCTTGCCTGTGATTCGCCGGCAAATGAAGCCAGCAGGTTTTTTTCGGTTTTTGTTCCTTTTAAACTAGACATAATCAATTAATTTTAAATTATTTATACTTATGTTATTTGATGAGCTGAATATCAATATTTTTAAAAACCAAATCCGGCCTGCCCTTTCTGCTAATGTAATCCGCAACGAGCCTTATCAGCTCCGGATCATCATAATCGGAATAAGTATTTGTTTCCCTGTCATATATATGGACGTGTTCATAAGTATTTATATCAAAATACATTTTATTGTTCGAACTGTAACGCCTGACAACCAGACCGGCCTCTACAAAAGATTCCAGTACATTATATATAGTAGCTACCGTAAGGGTGGGAAAACTCTCTTTCAATACTTCAACCACCATATCGGCGCTCGCATGTCCCAGTTTTTTCATCGCATCATAGACCGCTATCCTTTGCGGAGTAGCTTTCAAACCGTTCTGTTGGATTTTTTCTTTAATAGTTTGCATATAATACTTTATAATTTCAGGGACAAAGTTATTTATAATAATTATTATTTGCAAATAATTTTAATGTTTTCTCAACGTTATCTCAAATTGCCGGGAATACCGAATACAAATTTTTTATTTCTCACCAATGCCGCCAGAAATATTATCAGAGATATTGAGGCTCCCAATCTGAAAGGAAACAAATTATCCCGAATATCAAGTGCATTTTCAAGACCATCAATTATAAAAGGACACAATAATATTGCAACATAATTCATAAACATAATATAAGCCAGGGCAACGGTACGTTTTTTAGGTGTCGATACGGTAACTGCCTTATCATAACACAGAGGTTGTACTATACCGTATCCCAGTCCCGACATAATTACCGCTAAGGACATCACCCACACGCTATTTGCAAGAGTAATCAGAACCAGCCCTATCGCGACGGAAAGTGCGGCAAGAAGGATAGTTTGTCTGCCTAAAACGTCTTTGATTTTATTAAGGAACAGACCGGGGAACATTATTGCCAGGAAAAAAAGAGATATTACGGTTCCGCTGAACTTCTCAGGCATATTATTCCCGCTTATAAGGAAAGGAATATAGAAAATAAAGATAGCCACTAAAAAAGTAAGCATTCCGTACAATGTCATCAAATGCAATAAATGTTTTACATCGATACCGTATTTCCCTATGGTAATATTATAGGCAGATGTATTTTCCTCCTCTTGTGCCGGGTTATTACCCGAATAATCATTATCATCCTGTGCGGGCCAGTATTTTTTCAACGGCATTGCCAGGAACAGGGCGGCGAACGGAAGCAGATAGACAATAAAAGGGAGTTTCCAGTTTATTCCGGCAAGATACCCAGTAAGGAACGTGGCTATAACTACATTAAAATTGGATATAGAGGAGTTAAGCCCGAACTGTTTCGTTCTCTCCCGGCCTGTGAAAAATAAAGTTATCAATCCGGTGGAAAGGGGTATTATTATTCCCGCACCTATCCCCAGAATGGCACTTACAAGTATTAACTGCCACATTTTCGAGGAAATAAGATAAAGTATCCCCGTAATTCCGAAAATCAGCAGTCCGGCCATAAGCAGTTTATAAATATCTACTTTCTGCGTAAGATGACCGCTTAATATTATAAAAGGCAGTATCAGCAGTGACGGAAGAGAGGTAAGCATCTGTATTTCCATTTCTCCCGCTCCCGGAAATATTGTTTGAAGATCTCCCATTATAGGGGATACGGCCAGTCCCGGTAATGCTGTAAGGGCCGAAACCGACCATATACCCAAGACCACTATAACAGGCAGATATGTTTTTCCTGAATAAATTCTCATATATTGTTATTTTGATTTGATATTTCCGTACCGGATTCAAGATTTTGCATTTACATAGAAACAATCTTTACCGAATATTGTTAAAGAATAACTAGAAACTCTAGTAAAATATCAATTAATAACATAATAATTAGTTCGTTATGGATGATTTAAAATTCAGGGACAGTGATCCTAAAACACCAGTATTCGGCTCTCAAAGAGTGTTGCAACAAGCTCCGGCGGATGTCATTCCCGCCAATCCTACCAATCCTGAAATTGCATATCAGATAGTAAAAGAGGAGACTTACTCCCAAACTAATCCTATGCTGAACCTTGCTACGTTCGTTACAACGTATATGGACAAATATGCGACGAAATTAATGAACGAGGCGATCAATATAAATTATATTGATGAAACGGAATATCCTCGGATTGCAGTAATGAACGGTAAATGTATAAATATAATATCCAATCTGTGGAATTCCCCTGAGAAATCCAAATGGAAAACAGGCGCTTTGGGGATAGGCTCAAGCGAGGCTTGTATGCTCGGAGGAATAGCGGCATGGCTGCGCTGGCGTAAAAAAAGAATAGCTCTGGGCAAACCTCACGATAAACCGAATTTTGTAATAAGTTCCGGTGCACAGGTTGTATGGGAAAAGTTCTCTCAATTGTGGCAGATAGAAATGAGACAGGTTCCTCTTACAAAAGAATTCATTACCCTCGATCCTAAACAGGCCCTTGAAATGTGTGATGAAAACACTATATGTATAGTTCCAATCCAGGGCGTTACATGGACCGGCCTTAACGATGACGTGGAAGCGCTTGATAAGGCACTCGACACATATAATCTTAAAACGGGATACGATATTCCTATCCATGTGGACGCCGCTTCCGGAGGCTTCATTTTACCGTTCCTTTATCCCGACAAAAAATGGGATTTCCGGCTAAAATGGGTGCTTTCGATAAGTACGTCGGGACACAAATTCGGTTTGGTATATCCGGGTCTAGGCTGGGTAGTATGGAAAGATAAAAAATACCTTCCGGATGATATGAACTTCTCGGTAAATTATCTGGGAGCGGAAATAGCACAGGTAGGCCTTAACTTCTCCCGTCCGGCCGCACAGATATTGGGACAATATTACAATTTCATAAGATTGGGATTCTCCGGATATAAAGATATTCAATACAACAGTTTGCAGATCACAAAATACCTGTGGGGAGAGATAGGTAAAATCCCTCAATTTAAAAATTATGCAAAAGAGGTTGTAAATCCGTTATTCATCTGGCATCTCGACGAAAAATACGATCAAAAGGCCAAATGGACTCTGTTCGATCTCCAGGCACGTCTGCAACAGAGCGGATGGATGGTTCCCGCATATACGCTACCGGCAAAACTGGAGGATATAGTTGTAATGAGGATAGTTGCAAAACAAGGATTTACAAGGGATCTGGCGGATATGCTGCTGAATGACATAAGATCGGCCATCGCGGACTTTGAAAAATTACAGTATCCTACCCAGACCAGAATAGCATACGAAAAGCAGGAGAAATTAAAAGGACGTGTATTTACCCACTAGAATCATGAAAACAGATAAAACTTTATTAAAAGAGGTTATTAATCAGGCGCACGAGACTTTTAAAGGGAATAAAGAGGGGAAGAATGCCGATTATATCCCCTATCTTGCGAACATTCCAAGCAATCTGTTCGGGATTTCCGTATGCCTGGCCGACGGAGAGATTATTTCAGTCGGGGATACCGATTACAAATTCGGCATAGAATCGGTTTCAAAAGTGCACACCGCAATCCTTTACCTGAGGCAGTACGGAGCAGACGATCTTCTCGAAAAGATAGGGGCGGATGCCACAGGATTGCCGTTCAATTCGATATTTGCTATTTTGCTGGAGAACGATCACCCGTCTACCCCTCTGGTTAATTCCGGTGCTATTACGGCATGTAGCGGTATAGAGCCTAAAGGAGTTTCATCCGCCAAATGGAGCGCAATATTCAATAATATAAGCGACCTGTGCGGCAGTGATCCGGAACTTATAGACGAACTTTACAACTCCGAAAGCGCAACGAACTTCAATAACAAGTCCATTGCGTGGCTGTTGAAAAATTACGACAGGATATACGATGATCCGGATATGGCCCTGGACTTATATACCAGGCAATGCTCTCTGGGAGTTACGGCAACGCAACTCGCCATATCGGGTGCTACTATAGCCAACAACGGACTGAATCCCGTAACAAAAAAACAGGTATTCGATGCGGCTTTAAGTCCAAAGATAGTTTCGCTTATCGCAACTGTAGGTTTTTACCAGCATACCGGCGACTGGATGTACACATCCGGCATCCCGTCAAAAACGGGAGTAGGCGGAGGCGTAATGGGCGTAATGCCGGGAATGTTCGGCATATGCGCATTCGCCCCTCCTCTGGACGATGCGGGAAACTCCGTAAAAGCACAGCTTGCCATTAAATATATCATGAACAAAATGGGACTGAATATATTTCAGAGGTAAGACGAAGCCATTATAACATCATCAAAGGGAAATCCGGATATGAGAACCGGATTTCTCTTTATTTTGTTAAAGCATTATATACACTCTCAAAAACTTCTATTGTCTTTGAAGTTTTTAGTATTGGCTCCGGCCTGCACCAGACTGGTAATATATACCGTAAACAGCGGAAACATCATCATACCCAGGGCGGCAAGCAGCACCGACAAAATTTTACCCACAGGAGTAACGGCATAAATATTGGATCCCACGGTAGTGGCATCCATAAAAGCCCACCATGCAGAATCCCAATATGTTTCCACCATGCTGTTCACACCCTTTTCCATTTCGAAAAATATAAGGCTCCCGAAATATATACAGGAAAACAATACTATTACATAAGAAAGGAGCAGCGAACTTATTTTATTAACCGACAACCATCCAACTATAATCGCAAGGGCATATCCTCCCCTTATAAGAGGTATGAACCGGAGAATTTCTATTTCCTTTTGTGAAAAATCAAAATTCCAGCCCATCATATATATTATATTAAGGTACGGTATAGATATTAAAAGAAATATAAATTTGTTCCTCAGATATTTCCATCTTTCTTTCCCGGATAGAAAAAACTCTATAAAAAACACCATTATAAACCATATACATATCCAGAACTGGGTGTTCATAAGCCGCGGAGAGTTAAAATAAGTCTCGCCCCTGAACGCCGCCACGGAAATAAGATAGATAAGGTATCCGCATAAAACGAGTACGGATAACTGCAAAAAAGCCCTGAATTTTTTCATTTTCTCAATATTAAAACGATTGTCATTATAATAAACCAACATAGATGCAATTTGTTATACAATATAGTTTGACAAAATTAATCACTAATCACTTTATTTATGGCAAATAATACAAAACAAATTGTAAAGCTGGGAGTATTTACCCTGGCTATTATGAATGTTACGGCCGTTGTAAGTCTCCGCGGATTACCGGCCGAGGCCGAATACGGTTTGAGTTCCGCTTTTTACTACCTTTTCGCCGCCATTGTGTTTCTTATCCCGACATCAATGGTAGCTGCGGAGATGGCTGCGATGTTCAAGGATAAGCAGGGCGGAGTTTTCCGCTGGGTAGGAGAAGCATTCGGGAAAAAGTGGGGTTTCCTTGCAATATGGCTTCAATGGCTGGAAAGTACAATATGGTATCCTACCGTACTGACTTTCGGGGCAGTATCAATAGCCTTCATAGGTATGAACCAGACGCATGACATGTCTATGGCTTCAAATAAACTGTACAGCCTCATAGTAGTGCTCATAATCTACTGGACGGCAACCTGGATTTCGCTTAAAGGAATGTCATGGGTAGGAAAAGTAGCTAAAATAGGAGGACTGGTAGGAACCATAATCCCTGCCGGACTGCTTATAATACTCGGTATCGTTTATTTAATATCCGGCGGCGAATCACAGATGAATTTTCACGGTAATTTCTTCCCGGATTTAACAAATTTCGACAATCTGGTACTGGCATCGGGAATATTCCTTTTCTATGCAGGTATGGAAATGGGAGGTATACATGTTACCGATATGCAGAATCCGGCGAAAAATTATCCTAAAGCAATATTTATAGGAGCAGTAATAACCGTTCTAACATTCGTATTGGGAACATTTGCCCTCGGAGTTATAATTCCGCAAAAAGATATAAACCTTACCCAGAGCCTCCTGATAGGTTTCGACAAATATTTTGCATTCATAAAAGCCTCATGGCTATCTCCTATAATTGCCGTTGCGCTTGCTTTCGGGGTTCTGGCCGGAGTGCTGACATGGGTAGCCGGGCCTTCAAAAGGTATATTTGCAGTAGGTAAAGCAGGGTATCTGCCTCCGTTTTTCCAGAAAACCAACAAACTAGGCGTCCAGAAAAATATCCTTATAGTACAGGGCTGCATCGTAACCATATTAAGCCTTCTATTTGTGGTAATGCCTTCGGTACAAAGTTTTTATCAGATATTAAGCCAGCTTACGGTATTGTTGTACCTTATAATGTACCTGTTAATGTTTGCAGGCGCCATAATGCTAAGATATAATATGAAAACCGCCGTACGTCCGTTCAGGATAGGAAAGAGCGGGAATATGTTCATGTGGGTAGTAAGCGGGGTAGGATTTCTGGGTTCATTGCTCGCATTTGTCCTGAGTTTCATTCCGCCTTCACAGATAGCAACGGGAAGCAATGCGATATGGTTCTCGGTACTTATAATAGGATGCGTACTGGTAGTGGCCGCACCTTTTATAATATATGCCAACAGAAAACCGCAGTGGCTGTCAAAAGATGCCTCTTTTGAACCTTTCCACTGGGAAACGGAAAAAGCTAATGCCGGAGAACCGGCTAAATAAACCGTAATTTTATAGCAATTCCGCTTTTCGTCCTTCCGTAATATTTGTATTGCGGTTACAGGACGGAACAGCGGAATTTTTAGAATAATATTTATCTTTACAAAAAAAAGAGATGAAAAAAATATCCGTCATAAAAAATATTCTGCCGGCATTACTGCTCTCGCTGTTCGTTTCGGCCTGCAACAATAATGTAAAATACACGGTAGAACAGAAACAACTTAACATATCCGACAGCCTGGTAACGGTACAGGTCGGTTATATTGAAATGACCTCATCCTCAAAAGAAATAAACGAGTGGCTCGGAACAATAAACGCTTCCGTTTACAATGATATAATAGCCCGGAAAGATACGGTAGCAAGATACTCGGAGTTGGACAGGAAACGTTTTAACGAATCGTGGCCGCCCTACGAACTTATCGTGACGGACACCGTATATCTGTCTAACAGAAACATAGTAAGCGTACTTTACTCCATTTACTCATTTACCGGCGGAGCGCATGGAATGACCACGTTTATCGGCTACAATTACGATATTCCCAACATGAAAATAATAACCGCAAAAGAGATATTCAGGCCGGAAGCAACTGCTGAAATAAACAAATTGCTGTCCGGATACTTTAAAGACCCTTACAACTGTTTTATGAGCAAACCTACTCTGGAACAGGCTTCTGCTGTAAACTTTGCTTTCGAATCGGTAATATTCACTTACGAACAGTACATCCTGGGGCCGTACGCATGCGGGCCGGCAACTGTAACAGTTCCGGTAGAGCCCCTAAAAAAATACATGTTGCAGGAATTAAACCTGGGCATATAAAATAAGTCTTATAAAAAATTCATTATACCATATAACCAACTTTAAAATGAAATTCAACTAAAAAATTCTTAAACGTATGAAACTACACTTAAAAAAACTTTTAATTTCAAATGCCTTTCTTCTTTGCGGGGCATTATTTTCAATACTGAACGCACAGGAAGAAGGGTTTAAAACGCCCCCTAAAGAACTTGAAGAGATTGTGCTTGCGCAGCCTGTCCCTTTAACCGTTTTTTCTCCAGACAAAAAGAGTTATGCAATCCTGACCATAAACGATCTGCCCGATATTGCGGAGCAGTCCAGATCCGATGTAAGGCTTGCCGGGCAACGTGTACTGACCTCTACCAACTGTCCCAGAGTAAAAACCAAAGTAAAAAAAATAGAAATAAAGAAGATGCCCGGAGAAAAAGGCTTTCAGGGGGAGATAAAAGGCTATAAAGACGACGTAAATATAATCGCATATAAATGGTCTCCCGACGGTAAATATCTCGCCACTGCGGTAGAAGAGCCTGACGGCATATACATGTGGCTGGCAAACACCGTTACCGGAGAAGCGAAACAATTATCGGGAAGAAAGCTGAATCTATTTTTCGGGGCAAATAATTTTAACTGGACTCCCGACGGAAAAGCAATAATTACACGCCTCGTTCCGCAGAAAAGAGCCGAAGTCCCGAAAGAGAACGGAAAAGATTTTCCGGCAGGGCCTACTATCCAGCAAAGCTGGGGCAAAAAAGGCGGAGTAAGGACATTTCAGGATTTGCTTAAAGATAAATACGACGAATACCTGTTCGATTACTACGCCACGTCCTCTCTTGCGGAAATAGCTGAGGACGGCAGCATAAGACAGATAGGAAAAGATGCCATTTATACGGAAGCAGACTACTCTCCTGACGGTAAATATCTTATAGTAAGACATGTATTTCCTCCTTATTCATACCAGGTAGGTTACCGCCAGTTTCCTAATTCCCTGGAATTATGGAACAATACCGGAAAACTTATAAAAATACTTGACAAAAAAGAACTTTCAGTAGGAGAAAACGAACCTAAAAAACAGGAACCGGAAAAAGAAAAGGGACACAGATATGCCTGGAGGCCGGATAAAGCCTCTACATTGTACTGGTATCAGAGTAACACCATAAAAGCGGACACCATAAAAGCCCCTGAAGCAAAAGATAAAAAATATGATAAACTGGTAGAATGGAACTCGCCTTTCGACGATACGGTTACGCGCGTTATATTCCGTCCGGATTTTAAAATCAAAGGCGTATTATGGGGAGATTCCGATAATATATTCGTACAAACCTCTACGGAACCCACAAAAGAGGAGAGAAAACAAGGTGTAAAAGCAATGGACGAATTGTATTATGTAGGAAATTTCTCAAAACTCAACTATCCTTCCGACACCTCACTAACGTCCGTATCTTCGCTAAAACTGATTTACAGGACTCTGCCAAGGGATCTTTACGCTGGCAAAGGGACGCTTATCACAACCCGCAACGAGTTCGGGCGCGATGTAATTTACTCCCCGGACAAATTTGCAACCGTTTATTTCAGCAACAGAGGCTTATCTCCAAAAGGAGCATATCCTTTCATAAGCAGATACAATCTGAAAAAGGGTGAATTCACTACGGTATGGAACTGCCGTGATCCTTATTTCGAATCCCCGGTAGTTTTTACCGATCTCAAAAGAGGCCGTTTCATAACCCAGAGAGAGAGCGAAAAAGAGTATCCGAACTATTATCTTAATGAGAATTTCGGAAAAAAAGCTATCCAGCTTACCCACTTTACCACCCCTACCCCATCTGTCGGGAAAATAAGAAAACAGGTTATCGAATATTACCGTAAAGACTCCGTATTGTTGCGGGGTACTCTCTACCTGCCGGCATCATATAACGGAAAAGAAAAGATGCCGCTTTTCATCTGGGCGTATCCTGCGGAATATACCGATAAGGCTATGGCTGAACAGAGAAGCGACTCCCCTAACAAATATATTAAAATAAGCCGAAGCTCTATCCTGATGATGGTACAAATGGGATATGCTGTTTTAAACGACGCCTCGTTCCCTATAATAGGAACCGATTCCATAGCCCCGAATAACAACTATATAAAAGACCTTGTAAACGATGCGGAAGCTGCAATTAAGGCCGTTTCGGATATGGGAATCGCAGATACCGCCCGTGTAGCCTGCGGCGGACACTCTTACGGGGGATTTATGACCGCCAATCTGCTGGCTCATTCAAAACTGTTCGCCGGCGGAGTAGCCCGGAGCGGAGCTTATAACAGAACTCTTACCCCGTTCGGATTCCAGAACGAAAAGCGGAATTTCTGGGAAGCCAAAAACGTATATATGGATATGTCTCCGTTCTCTTATGCAAATAAAATCAAAGATCCGATACTTTTGGTACACGGTTTGGATGATAACAATTCCGGCACATTCACCGTACAAAGCCAAAGGCTTTATTCGGCCATACAAGGTAACGGAGGTAAAGTAAGGCTGGTATTGCTACCTTACGAAAGCCACGGATATGTAACCAAAGAATCGTTACTGCACCTTGCATGGGAAACTTACAACTTCCTTGAGAAAAACGTAAAAAACAAAAAATTAATTAAAAAACAGTAAAAAATGAAAATTATCAAATTACTTGCGGTAGCAATAGCGGCGATGTTCGTTTCGGCAAATACTTTTGCACAGGAGAAATCACTTAAAGCCGGAGATCAGGTTCCGGATTTCACATACCAGGATATTAACGGGAAATCATACTCTCTGTCCGATTTTGCAGGGAAATACGTTTACCTGGATATGTGGGCCACATGGTGCGGTCCGTGCAAAAGGGAAATCCCTTTCCTGAAAACGCTGGAAGAAAAAATGCACGGAAAAAATATTGTTTTCGTGAGTCTGTCGGTAGACAAAGACAAAGCGCAGTGGGAAGAGTTCATCAAAAAGAATGCTATGACCGGTATTCAGTTGCATAACGGAGGCGACAGGAAATTATCGGAAATATTCGACGTAAAATTCATACCGCGTTTTATACTTATAGGCCCCGACGGAAAAACAGTCAATCCTCAGGCAGAACGTCCTTCGTCGGGAGATACACTGGCAACCTACCTCAATTCGCTGGACGGAATGTAGACACCGTATTAACAATCAGACACTTCGGATTTAATACACACCTGAATATGATTTCGCCTAACAATTAAAAGTTAGGCGTTTTTTGTTCATCCGATATATATAGTCAAGCCAACCGGAATATCACACCTGTCTTATATACAAGGCATTCGTAGCCGATACTATACGGATGAAATTAAAACTCACAAAAAATCAGGGTTGTCCGAAGACAACCCTGATCAAGTGAATTTATTTTATATTTACAGAATTAATTATAGTGTTCCATCTATAGAGCCATTAGCATTCGTTGCAACACCAGGAACAGGTAATACAGCCGGACGTTCCTTAGATGCCGGATAAACGCGCACCGTAACATCGTGGGATGTATATTTACCAGGAGCCCAGTCATAGTAAGTTTTAATAGTCACTACTATCGGCTGTCCGTTATCACTTATCACCGCATCACCTGAATTAACCCAGGTTAGGATACCAGGGCCATCGCTCTCTACCTTACCGTCAACCAGAGACTTATTATCAACACGCACATTTGTCAATACGCCGTCGTCAGCCAGTACCTTATTTTTGGCAATATCAACAAGGTAAGTAATCCTCAAGGCGTGCAGGCCGCGTAAGCCCAAACCAACTTTATCCTTGTTAAGGCCTTGTTCCCACCAGCCCTGGATCTGAGTCGGCTCCCAGATGATACCGTTAGTAAGAGCCTTGTGAGTATCATATACTCTGAACAATCTGTACAGCGGAACATTGTAACCGTATTCGGCAGTTGAAGGAGCTTTGTCGATCAGATACCAGTTGTTGTTAACATAATTCTTATCAAATGTTACCGGATCAACAAACTTAACATCGAATATTGCGCTGTTCGTAGCATTGTTCTTGCAGTCTGCCTTGTGTGCTGTCTTCGTGCCGCAAACCGGAATAGTTGCATCATGATCCGGACAATCCACAATACCATTGAATATAGAGTAAGCTCTAACCTTTATGTTCTTGTTCACCATATAAGCATATTTGAAGTCACCGGCCACATTATCCAATACGATCTTATGCTTGATAGCTCCCGTACCGTCGGTTACCTGCTCGACAGTTACACGCCATGCACCATCGGCATAGAAGTTACTCTTGTTGTACTTCCCTTCTGCACTATTGTCGGTAATGACTTCGAAGTGCAGCGTAGAAGTTGCGTCCGGACAAGAAGAACCGTTGTATTTGGTGAAACCGTTCTCAAGATAACCTTCCATTACAAGCGGATTGCCATAGTCACCATTAGTCGCATGACCGTAAACCAACATGTTTTCAGTTCCGTTCCACATATTAGCATTGTATGTCAATGAAGTTTCAGGATAATCTATTCTGAAGTCATCATAGATAACAACATTCTTGTACTTAGCTTCAGTAGAAGATGTATTATAAGTAACCTTCACGATATAGTATCCCGGCAATGCTGTCTTTTCAATATTTAACGGTAATCTGTTTTTATCGAAAGTAGCAGTTTCATAGAACTTAATATTCTCACCATTAACAGTTACAATATCAGTAATATGATCGGTATTACTAATGAAGTTAACACCTTTAGGTATGCCATTTGCATCCTTTGCACCGGCTTTCTCATATCTGGAAATTTCAATATCGGCAACTTTCTCCGGATCTGCTGACGGCCATCCTAACTTCAATGTAATATAAGTATTAACGAATTGTGCCTTACTCATCTGCAAAGCATTGAATACTTTATCCATATCGATATATCCGCCCAGTTTATTTTCTCCTTCGAATTTTTCGCACAGTAAAGTCCGGTCTTTCAAATGATCCAAAGCTACTACAAGTTTTTCTTCTTGAGATTCAGTAACAACTTTCAGTTTCAGCAATTTAGTCATAACCAACATCTCGTTGCTTCCTCCTTTATTAGCATACAACGAAACCTTAATCATAGGCTCACGACCTATAGAAGCCGTATTTTCCTGATGGAATGAAACTTTACTTCCATCCAATTTAAGATATTTCATTACCTCTTCTTTGTCGTAAATTTCTGCACCCTGGCTTTGATCTACCTGAGCTTTTATGTAAGGTTCGATTTCATATTTCAAAGAAAGATTGTCAAACCCTAATTTTTCCAAAGTAGCCTGCCATACAGAATTCCCGATAAGATCATTGATGCCTGTACCTTTTGTATATTCGGTATTGGTATGAATCCGGATAGCGTATGTTTCAAGATAGTCTTTCAAATCAGTAGTTCCGGCAAAAGGAACATTAATGTTCACAGGAAGCTCTGATTTATAAGCATTTCTAGTAGCAGTATTCCAAGCAAGCTGATACATACGGGCCAAGTCGCGGTTCAGTGGTACAGCTTTTTTCAAATCGACATCTTTATTTACACCGATCATAACGTCTTCCTGTTCAACCACCATACGCTTCATCGTAATATATTCAGAAGTGACGATACCGCCGGGCACCACGCTTTCTTTCCTATTCTTTACCTGAAGCGCCAATTCGTCTACCTGATCTGCAAAATTATCATTTTGCGCAATCCCCTTACCTCCGTTTATAATAAGCGGATCATCGAATTCATTACTGTAATGCATCATCTGTAAACCTTTGATAGGAACGGACAATGTACCGCTGTTCAAGCCCCATGAATTATTAATCATTAAACCGTTATCAGCAGATTTAGTTCCGTTATAATAGGCCTTTCCGTGATCGAACCCGAGAACTTCAAATGCATCCTTTGATATAGTAGAAGGATTAACCTTATAGTTCATGGTCAACCAACCTTCATACATGGTAATGTGCTTAGCAGCTTCATTCGTAGACTTATTGCTTGAGTTATGCTCATAAACAGGATTATTCTCCCATGAAGCATAGTCATAACCGATAACAGGGAAGAACGCTACCTTGCCCAGCCCCGCATCAATATTGGTTGTCATATAGCTCAGCGAGCTTAGGAAACCGTTGTCTATATTTAATACGACTTTACCTCCTTCTATACCGCTTACATTAACCAATGTAACTGTATTTTTGCCTTTATCTACAACAGCAGTGATAGTACCTTCCGGCAACCATTTATCGGTAGTAACCTCTCTCGTTTCTTTTCCTTCAGTATCAATGGTAACTTTAACCCAGAATCCTTTTTCTGCGTCCTCTGTTCCGGGAACATAATAAATAGTAGGAGCGTCAGCGCCCGGTTTTCCTGGTTCTCCAGGCTTGCCAGGCTCTCCAGGTTTGCCGGGTTCTCCAGGTTGCCCTTGTTCGCCGTTTTCGCCGCGCGACGGTTTTCCTGTATCTTTACCGTCAATCCACCAGTTGCCGTTTTCACCGATTTCCACAACAGAACCGGGTTTTCCTTCCGCACCGGCTGCACCGGCTGCGCCATCCTTACCGTTAGTCAGTTCAAAGGAGTTGCCATTACTCAGCGTAACGGTTACACCCTTATCCGTCTTAGTTACGCCAGTAATAACAGAACCGCTGTTAATCAAGGCATTGATTTTGTCGATTGCTGTCTTGTTGGCATCAATCTGTTTCTGTAAGTTCTGGATATCGTCACCATAGTCCTTCGTACAGGAAACAAATGTACCCGTAACGCCAATCATCAAGGCGCCAAACAGGATTAAACTTAAAAACTTTTTGTTCATAGATAGAAAAATTTAAATTTATAAAATAGGGAATAATTTCATTTTTAGTGTTACTTCTTCCATACTTGTTTGTTATTTATATTAAGTAATTGTATAAGCATTCCGTTATTTTCAAGGTAACGGAATTGCATTACTCCAGGGGCGAAGGAGAAAAATATG